>JANNKI010000390.1:0-7912 GCA_031396225.1 bacterium
TGGGCATCCTCACGCGCGTGGCGGCGTCCAAGGCGAAGGCCGGGAGCGATGAAGCCAGGCTCGGCGACTACTGGGCGAGCTGCCTGGATTCGACCGCGGCCGAGCGCGCGGGACTCACCCCGGTGCAGCCGCTGCTCACCGCGGTGGAAGGCATGACCACCACGGCGGATCTCGCGAGGCAGGTGGCGTGGTTCCACGCCCACGGCGTCAGTACGCTGTTCGGCTTCTTCGGTAACCAGGACCCGAAGAACAGCGCGCGCTTCATCGCGCATGCGGGCCAGGGCGGGCTCGGACTGCCCGATCGTGACTACTACACGAAGCAGGATTCGGCCTCGAAGGCGCTGCGCACGCAATACGTGGCGCACATGGGCCGCATGTTCGGCCTGGCGGGCGAGGTCGAGGCCAGCGCCGTGAGGCACGCGAACGAGGTCTTGGCGCTGGAGACCGCGCTCGCGAGCGCCAGCATGACCAACGTTCAGCGGCGCGACCCGAAAGCGACTTATCACGTCATGCCGGTCGACTCGCTGGCGCTCCTCGCACCCGAGTTCGGGTGGAAGGACTACTTCGCCGGGCGCATGAAGTCGCCGGTCGTGGTCAACGTCACGCAGCCCGACTTCTTCCGGGCCCTCAACACGCTCGTCGCCGACGTGTCGATCGACACGTGGAAGGCGTACCTGCGCTGGGGCGCGCTCTCCGATGCCGCGCCCACGCTGTCGCAGAGGTTCGTGGACGAGAGCTTCCGCTTCGAGAAGCTGCTCTCGGGCGCCAAGGAGCAGCAGCCGCGCTGGAAGCGCTGCCTCGCCGTCACCGATCGCGACCTCGGTGACGTGCTCGGCCGGACGTACGTGGCCGAGGCGTTTCCGCCCAGGGCGCGCGCCCGGGCGCTCGAGCTGGTGCAGAATCTGGAGTCCGCGCTGGGCGACAAGATCGCGGCGCTCGCGTGGATGAGCGAGGAGACGCGCCGCGCCGCCGCCACGAAGCTGGCGGCTTTCGACGAGAAGATCGGCTATCCGGACAAGTGGCGCGACTACAGCAGCGTCACCATCGCGCGCGGTCCGGTGTTCACGAACCGCCTGGCGGCGAGGGCGGCCGAATCCGCGCGCAACATGGATCGCATCGGGAAGCCGGTGGAGCGCGGCGAATGGCGCATGACGCCGCCCACGGTGAACGCGTTCTATTCACCCGCGCTCAACAGCATCAACTTCCCTGCCGGCATCCTGCAGCCGCCGTTCTTCAACCCCGACGCCGACGACCCGGTGAACTACGGCGCCATCGGCGCGGTCATCGGCCACGAGATGTCGCACGGCTTCGACGATCGGGGCCGTCAGTACGACGCCCAGGGCAACCTGCGCGACTGGTGGACGGCCGCCGATGCCGACGCGTACAAGGCGCAGGCGCAGCGCGTCGTCGAACAGTTCGACGGCTACGTCGTGAACGATTCGCTGCACGTGAATGGCAGGCTCACGCTGGGCGAGAACATCGCCGACCTGGGCGGCGTCGCCGTGGCCTACGCCGCCATGCAGAAGGCGTTGGCGGGCAAGCCGCGCAAGCTCATCGACGGCTTCACGCCCGAGCAGCGATTCTTCCTCTCCTACGCGCGCATCTGGCGCGCCGTGGACCGGCCCGAGGGGATGCGCACGCGCGTGTTGACCGATCCCCACTCGCCGGCGCGCTGGCGAGTGAACGGGCCGCTCTCGAACCTGCCGGAGTTCCATGACGCGTGGGGCTGCAAGGAAGGCGACGGCATGGTGCGCGACGCCGCCAAGCGGGCACGGATCTGGTAGCCGGGAGCTTCGGCCCGAGAACGGCACGCCGGTTCCCGGGCTGACAGCCTCCTGACGCACCGTTCTGGAGCCATGCGCGTCTGAACGCATGTCCCCTTTCCCGCGAGGAGGCGGTATGCGGCTCGAAGGCATCCATCACGTCACGGCGATCACCCAGGACGTGTTGAAGAACGTCGACTTCTACACGCGCGTGCTGGGCTTGCGTCTGGTGGGCAAGTCCGTGAACCAGGACGACCCCAGTGCCTATCACGTCTTCTTCTCTGACGAGCATGGCCAGCCCGGGGCGGACATCACGTTCTTCGAGTACCGGCAGGCCGGCCGGGGCCGTGCGGGCTCTGGGATGGTGCACCGCGTGCTCTGGCGCGTGGCCAGTGAGGACGCGTTGTCGTTCTGGGAGACACGGCTGGCGCGCGAGGGCGCGGACCCGGTGCGCGGCGCCGGCTCGCTGCGGTTCGCCGACCCGGAAGGGCTCGCACACGAGCTGATCGTGGCCACGGTCCCGGACGAGCCGCGAATCGCCGACCACCCTGAAATCCCGCGCGAACTGGCGCTCCTTGGCTTCCACGGCGTGCGCGCCTATGGCGGCCGGATCGCGAAGAGCGGCGAGTTGATCGAGCAGGTGCTCGGCGGCACGCGACGAACGGACGACACGTGGGAGCTGAGGGGGAGTCGCCGGGGCGGCACGATCACGTTCGACGCCCCACCCGCCGAGCGCGGCATCCCCGGCGCGGGCACGGTGCATCACGTGGCGTGGGGCACGAGCGTCGTGGAGCACCCGCGCTGGGTCGAGCAGCTCGCGAGCCACGGCGTGCACTCCACTCCGGTCGTGGACCGGCACTTCTTCAAGTCCATCTACTTTCGCGAGCCGGGTGGCGTGCTCTACGAGATCGCCGACGACGGTCCGGGTTTCGGCCGCGACGAGGAGCTGGGCCGGCGCATCCTGCTGCCGCCGTGGTTCGAGTCGCAGCGCGCGACCATCGAGGCCGGCCTCACACCCATCCCCGATCCGCGCTCGAGCCGCGTGAGGTAAGGCGTGCGCGGGACTCTCGCGTGGCCGGGCGTGAGCCGCCCGGCCAGCGGCACGTCACGCTCTCGTGGGCAGCGGGTTCGCGCGCGTCCACTCCACGGTCTTCCGTAACCCGTCGGCGAATCCCACGCGCGGCTCCCAGCCAATCACGCGCCTGGCGCGCGAAGCATCGAGGTAGATGCGCTGCACCTCGCCCGGTCGTGCCGGGTCGTGGATCGCGTCCTCCTTGAAGCCGATGAGGGCTTGGAGCTCCCGCACGATATCGTTCACCGACGTGCCGATGCCCGTGCCGAGGTTCAGCATCTCGCCGCTGCCCTGCTCCAGCACCAGCACGTTCGCGTCCACGACGTCCGACACGTAGAGGTAGTCGCGCACGGCGTTCCCGTCACCGAAGATGCGCGGCCGCTTCCCGTGCAACATCAGCCCGATGAAGATGGCGTTCACGCCGGCCTCGCCATGCGGGTTCTGCCGCGGCCCGTACACGTTGGGGTAGCGCAACACGGTGTAGTCGAGCCCGTGGAGATGTCTCCACAGGTAGAGGTAGTGCTCCACCGTGTGCTTGCTCGCGCCGTACGGGGCCTCCGGATTCACCGGGTGATCTTCCGTGGCCGGGAGTTGACGGCCCTCACCGTAGAGCGCGCCGCCGGTCGAGGCGTACACCACCTTGCGCACGCCGTGACGCGTGCAGGCTTGCAGCAGGCCGATCGAGCCGAGCACATTCACACGTGCGTCCCGCACCGGATCGCTCACCGACTTGCGCACGTCGATCTGCGCGGCGTGGTGGTCCACCAGTTCCGGCCGGAAGTCGGTCACGCAGCGATCCACCGCGGCCGCGTCAGCGAGGTCACCCGCATAGAAACGGGCCTTCGGATGCACGAACTCGCGGAACCCGGTCGACAGGTCGTCGAACACCGCCACCTCGTGGCCGAGCTCGAGGAACCGGTCCACGACGTTGGATCCGATGAAGCCTGCCCCACCCGTCACGAGGATCCGCAAGGACTTCCCTCCCGCCTCACGAACGACAGATCGCGACCGCACACCCGGTGCCACCCTAGCGTGTGCGTCGGAGTCGAGGCAAACGGCGCCTCACGCGGCGCGCGCTCGCTTTCCACCGAGGTTCGCAAGCGTCGTGGCGAACGATGACGCGAGCAGGTCCACGTTGGCGTCCGTGGCGCGCGCGCGGCCGCGCGCGATGGCGGTTTCCACCGCCGGCTTGCGCTCGAGCGCCGCCGCGAGGCTGTCCCAGGCGGGTCCCGCCGCGCCGGGTCTCGTCCACGACACGCCGTGCCGCTTGAGCCACTCGGCCAGTGGATCCGCGGCCGAGCCCACCGGCAGCACCGGGCAGCCGGCGGCCAGCGCGCGCAGGACCAAGCCGGCGGAGAGCGGCCGATGCAGCGCCATGAATGCCGCGCGCGCGTGCTGGAGCCAGGCGCCCTCGGCCTCGAGCGTCGCGCTGCCCACGAAGTGCACGCGCTGCAGCATGCCCGCTGCGCGCGCGGCGCCCTCCAGATCGGCGTCGAGGTGGTCGAGGATGACAAGGTCCACGTCGTCGCGGCTGTCTGTCGCTTTCGCGAACCCCTCGAACAGCGTTGCCGCATCCTCGGCCCGCGGCGGCGAAGCGACCAGGGCATAGGGACCATCCCAGAGCGAGAGTCGGCCGATGCGCGGCGGAACGCCCTCGACCACGCACGCATCGCCGGGTTCGGCGCTGCCGGTGAGCGAGGCGAGCCGGCTGTCGGGGCGCGCGGACGACCAGCCCGTGGGCCACCACCACGCCGGCCAGCGCGACGCGAGCGAGCGTGCCGTCTCGCCGCCACCGGGCGTGGCGCTCGCCCACACGATCGCATCCGCGCGGCAGTCCTCGGCGGCGCGGCGTACACCGTCGGCGGCGTCGTGTTCCGCGAGCCGCTCGATGCCGGGCTGGGCACGTTCGGCGGTGCCGTACTGCAGATCGTCGTCACCGTCCGTGGCGATCGCCACCATGCGGACGTCGAAGCCGGAGCGGCGCAACACCTGTGCATGCGGGCGCAGGTCGGCAAGGGACGCGCCGACCGAGTCGAGCTGCTCCACCAGGAGCAGGCGCTGGTTGGTTGCCAAGGGATCCTCGTCGTGTCCGTCGCGTGCGACGAGGCGGGACCTCCGCGGGAAGCGCGGCCCTCGCGAGGGCCCGGTGGTCGGGGCCCGGGGCCCCGACGCCGTGCGGCATCCATGCGGCGATCGCGCCGGCGGGCCGTACGCGTCGAACGGGCGTTGGCTCGCCATCGGCACTTCGCGACGCGCTCCGTTCCGTGGAGCGGGTGCTCGAGGAGCGCTTGCCGCTCAGGTCGTGGCCTGGGCTCCGGCGCTGCGCCCCTCGGCCTGCACCCGGCGCATCCACGCCAGGAAGCGAAGCCGCTGCCTCACTTGCAAGTCGCAGTCCAGCACGATGGGCTCGAGCGTCGGTCGCGGCGCTGGTCGCAGCTCGACCGTCGCCGGAGCCGTGATCGGGGCCAGATCGGCCGGCTCGCCGGGCGGTCGGAGCTTCACGACCCGGCTGGCCATGGCTTCGAGTGATGGTTCCGACAGATTCGCCAGACTCAAGGGACTGAAGGCGATACCGAGTCGCGACATGGCGCTCTCGGCGGCCCGTGGAAAGCGGTCGTCGCCGCCCGCCCACCAGCCCTCCATGGCCCGACCCCGCAGCGCGTCGCCCACAGCGCCCGGTGCTTGCGAGTCCACGGCCAGGATGATGCGGCCGAAATGCGGCAGGACTTCATCCAGCTTGCGCCCAAGCTGTGACCAGCCCACGGACCGCTCCGCCTTGCCGTGCGGCAGCAGGTAGAGCCCGGGGTGACCGGCATACTGCACCAGTCCCAGCACCGGCATGTCGGCCGCGAGGCACTCGAGCAGTCCCCAGCGCGCGTCACGGCCGATGCGGTCATGCAGGCGCAGTCGCGGCGAGCCGTCCACCAGCAGCACGCGATCCCCCGCGGCGATGCGATGCGCGGCCAGCTCGAGTGCGGCACGCAGAACCAGGCCGGGACGAGCACCGGTCACCACGTGCAGTGTCGGCGTCAGGGCACCCGGATCGGTGGCGTGCCCCAGGCTTCCGAGAGCGCGAACGCGTGGCGAGACCGGACGGAACAGCGTGGCCACGAGCAGCACGAGCAGCGTTGCGAGCGAGCCCACGCCCGCGCCCACGAGCAGCGGCGGCAACCACACTGACGCGATCGGTCGCACGAGCGGTCGCACCGGACGCACGCCCTGCTCCGCAAACGCTCCCCAGGGATCGCCCACGCGCTGATCGAGCGCCACCAGTTGTCGCGCGGCGGCGTGCGAGGCTCGCGCGCGTTGCGACCTTGATTCCCATGCGATGATCTGGTCGGCGATCGGCTCGAGCAGCTTGGCGCGCGACCGTTGCCAGCGGCGCCACGCCTCGGCACGCGCGGTCGGGAGCCAGCCCTTCCAGGAGGCGTCGTTCGTGAACCAGCGTTGGTCATACTGCATGGCCTCGACGACCGCGGCCATGAGCAGCGCCGGATCGCGCTCGTCGACCACCCACGTCACGTTGAGCCACGCGTCTTCGACCTGAAGCGTCGGCCTGGGCTCCGGAGTCGGCCGGGACGGCGCGGCGAGCGGCAGGTCACGCGCGAGTTCGAGCCCCCAGCGCATGCGCGCCATGAGGACCGCGGCGCACTCCACCGAACGGTTGTGGGTCCCGGGCGCCGGCGACGTGATCGACGCGCGCCACGCTTGTCGCGTTCGCTCGAATCGCGCGGCGAGCTCTTCCTTGGTGGGCGCGTGGCGCGATGCGAACGCGCGCGTCAGCAGACGCGCCTCGGCCGCGGACCCGGCCTGCACGCGCAACTCCTGGCCGCCGCGAACCGGTTCGATGCGAACACTCTCGCCCGTGCGCGCGGCCCGCGGCCAGTCGCGCTCCTGCGGCAAGGCGGCGCTCCACGGCAGGCGCGCCTCGAACCGGGCGCCTCGCGGCGGCGCGATCGCGAGCGCGCCGCAACTGCCCACGAGCATGCCGACGAGCAGGCCGGTGACAATGGATCGGGTGCGGATGGGTGTGCGCGTGGTCGAGGCGGCGGCGGCGGCTTCCGTGTCGCGCATCGAGGTCTCCCGGCTGGCGACAGCTGCTGCGATGGGCCCATAGCCTGCGAGCCGACTGCACGTTAGTCGCGGGGCGACCGGCGCGCAAGCACCGCCCGACTCACGCCGCCCTCGACACCTCTCCCTGCGCCTGCTCCGCGGTCGGCAGCGTGAACCAGAACGTGCTGCCCTCGCCCGATGCGCTTTCCACGCCGATCCGGCCGCCGTGTTGCTCGATGATGCCCTTGCAGATGACAAGGCCGAGGCCGGTCCCGCCCACCTTGCGCGTCGGGCCCGAGTCGATCTGCTGGAACTTGCGGAACAGTCGCGGCAGGTCCTTGGCGGCGATGCCGTCGCCGTGGTCGCGCACCGACACGCGCAGCACATTCTTCGACACCGAGACCTCGAGGCGTACCTGGCCGCCCGGTGGCGAGAACTTGATGGCGTTCGACAACAGGTTCGTCACGACCTGCGTGATGCGGTGCGGATCCAGCAGCGCGTCCGGCAGGCGTGACGGCAGCGCCAGGTCCAGCTTGATGCGACGCTCCTCGAGCAGCATGCGCAGGTTCTGGGCGGCCTGCTGCACCACCGGCTCCAGTCGCTGGCGCTCGATCGTCATGGGCAGCGCCGCCACCTCGAGCTTCGAGAAGTCGAGGATGTCGTTGATGAGCAGCAGCAGTCGCTCGGCGTTCGCGTGCGCGATGGTGAGCAGCTTGGTCTGCTGTTCGGAGTTCTGGAAGTAGCGACCGTCCGACAGCAGTTCGACCGCGCCCTTCACCGACGTGAGTGGCGTGCGGATCTCGTGCGACACCACGGCCACGAAGTCGGACTTGAGCCGGTCGAGCACCTTGGTGCGCTCGAAGAGCTGCGAGTTGCGCACCTGCACGGCCGCCTGTGTCGCGAACATGCGCAGGAACTCCAGGTCGCCGTCGGTGAAGCCCACCGCTCCGTCCAGCACGATCATCACGCCGATGGTCTGACGTTCCTGCACCATGGGCACGGCGAGCACCTCGCTCGCGACCGG
>JANNKI010000398.1:0-8574 GCA_031396225.1 bacterium
GCCCCCACCGCGATCGACGTGCTCACCGCGATCACGGCCAACTCGGTGGATCTCACGAACAACTCGCCCCTCCCCGGCGCTCCCGGCGCGGGCGGCGGTCCCGAGGCGGGCTTCGTGGACCGGCAGGCCGTGAATCCAGGCAACACGGCTCGCTTCACGCTGTACGTGAACAACACCAGCACGCAGGCGGATTCGTACGACTTGGCCGCGAGCACGGTGAGCACGTTCGCCTCGCTCACGAAGCCCGCCTCGGGACCGCCGCCCGCGCCGGGAGCGCCGGGGAGGGGCGAGTTGTTCGTGAGATCCACCGAGTTGGCCGTGATCGCGGTGAGCACGTCGATCGCGGTGGGGGCCACGAGCGGGTTCGTGGCCGAGGTGGCCGTCTTGGACACCGAGAACGGGCCACCTGTGGCGGACACCGGCAGCGTGACCTTGAGGATCACGTTGTAGCTGGCGCCGGGGCCGAGCGGGCCCACGTCCGGCGTGAGATTGCCGTTCGAGTCCGTGAGCGGCGTGACGCCGTCGCTCTGGAACAACTGCACGATCGAGCCAGCCGGGAACGTGCTGCCGCTCGTGCTGATGTCGAACACGTCCGCACCGTTGCCGGTGTTGGTGAGCGTGTTCGTGAACGACACCGTGGCGCCCTGCAGCGCGCTCGCGATCGTGGCGCCGGTGAACGTGGCCGACGCCGATTGGTCCACCACGAACGGCGCGATGTTCGTGAAGAACGGCCCCACGTCCGCAACGCCGTCGTTGTAGGCGAAGCGAGCCGTATTGTCGATCGTCTGCGGCGCGAGGCCGGCGTTGACGTTCACGTCGAACGTGACGGTTCCGGACTGGCCGGGCGGGACCTGGTTGACGATGGCCGTCACTGCGCCGGGGGTCGCGTCGTTGAAGTCGAAGCGGATGGTGTTGAGGCCGGCTCCGTGCGTGTCCGACGAATCAGCGTCCGAGAGCGCCGTGGCACCCGTGGAGCTCCACCGGCCGCTGCCCGCCACGTAAGCCATGCCGGCGGGGACCAAGTCGGTGAGGCGCACGCCGTTGGCGGTCGCATTGCCCGAGTTCGTATAGGTGAGGGTGTACGTGTACGGGCCGCTCGGCGAGGCGCCGTTCGGCGCGCTCACGGCCTTCGTGACGTTGACGATCGCGTTCGTGGACACGGTGACCTGGTCGGCATTGAACGCCGTCTGGCCCGGGTCGAACACGCTGGCCGCGTTGACGGTGATGTCGGACACGTTGCCCGATACGGCCGTTCCGGGAACGGAGCCGACCGCCACGAAGCGATAGGTGCCGCCCGCCGCGAGCGGACCGGTCGTGGTGACGGGCGTGAAGTTGTCCGGAACGCCGTTGCCGTCGGCGTCCACGTACAACACGAGACCGGTGAGGTCGAAGTCGTCACCGGCCTGGTTCGCCGCGGACAGCGAGAACGAGTCGGTGCCGTTTCCGGTGTTGGTCAGGACGTGCGGGAACACGGCCTGGCCGCCCGGCGCCGCGATACGCACGCCGTCGGCGGTGAGCGTGAGGCTCGCCACCTGCTGCACGACCGTGGTGACCGGGTTCGAGGAGACCGTGTAGCTGTTCGAGGCGGCGTCCGTGTAGGTGGCCGTCGCCTGGTTGCCGATCGTCGTCCCGGCGGGCGGGGCGGCGAGGGTCACGCCGGCGAACCCGGCCAGCACGCACACCGCGAGCGCGGTGAGCGTGAGGCCAAGCGGCGTCGTGACCCGCCGGCGGATGAGGCCTGTGTTCTGTGAGGCGTTCATGGAAACACTCCGGTGGATGGGTCCGGTGCGTCCCCGTTCGGTGCGCGCGACCATGTAAAGAGAACTCGCGCCACGTTCGGGTCGCCGAAGGGCGTTGCGGTGACGAGGATCAGCGGGTGAGGGCGGCGACCTCCGTGGGCTGGATGCGCACACGCGCGGTCACCGCGCGAGCCTGTCGCGCGGGCAGCGAGCCGAGGGACCAGCGCAGCGCGCGGTACTCGGACACCGGCACCTCGCGCACGACGGTGCGGCCGTCGGCGGTGCGCACTCGCCGCGTGAGCGGCACGGGCGCGAACGTGCGACCGTCGAGGCTGGCCTCGACGCGGGAGGGCGTTGCCGTGCCCGGCACGTATTGCGTGCCGACCGGGATCGGCAGCGTGGCGGCGAGACCCCGGGCCTCGCTCGTGCCGCCGTTGCGATAAAGCGCGCGGTACTCGAGCAGTTCGCCCGGGCGCGCCTGCTCGGCGGAAGCCAGCGTCTCGCGACCCTGCGCCTTCGTGACGCGATTCGCGGTGAGCTCAACGGTGACGCTGCCCGCCGCGGCGGCCACGGGCGCCGTCACGACGACGGTCCCGATGAGCGCGAGCGCCCAATGGATGGATCGGTGCATCGCCTGACCTCCCTGGTCGGTCCGCGAGAGCGGACGGATGAACATCGCGGACGGCCGCCGCGGCCTGCTGCGGCCGCGGCTGCGCGTTCTGGCGAGGTTCCTTCCGTGGAGGAGGGCGAGCGGAAGATGGAGACATCCCGGAGCGAATGGGGAAGCCTGCCCCGGGATGGCGGAGCCTGCCGAGAGGCGTATCGGCAGGCTCGGACAACGGCTTGACCGGCAACTCGCCGCGGGCCGACGGCCCGCGGGGTTCAGGCGGCGCGCTGTCGCCGGTACACGCGAAGCGTGCAGTCCACGGGGCCCAACTTCGTTTCAGCGCATGCGGTCTCGGACTCACCGCCGGCACGGATCGGCGTGGGCACGAACAAGGGCAGGCCCAGGTGCAACTGGCCGTCGCGTCCCGCCATGCTCGCCTTCACTTTCCCGGCGAGGATGTTCATGACCTCGGAGAGCCCGTCGACCACGTCGCCGTCCGAGATCGTCTCGTCCGAACGCAGCCCCAGCAGCGCACGCGCGAGCGAGCGGCACTGCGCGGGCGATGCCGAGAGCCCGAGGTGCACGGCATTGTGCGGGCTCAGGATGGCGATGTACGCGCCGGGCTCGCCCGCGTCCCCAGGGCGCTCGGCGGCCGGATTGGGGTCGAAGCGGAGCGACGTGCGCGCAAGCTCGTCGGCCGCGCTGCGGAATGTCTTCAGCCATTCCTGGATCGGGATGATCTTGGCGCCCATCGACCGTCTCCTCTATTGGCGCCCGCGCCGGCGGTACACGACCGTGCGGGCGAGCGGTACGGCTTCGAATGAATCGTCCATGGTGAGCGTGGTCTCGCCGGCCCCCAGCACGAGCAGGCCGTCGGGGTGCATGGTCTGGGCGAGGCGCCGGAGCACCCGCTTGCGCAGCGTGGGCTCGAAGTAGAGCAACACGTTTCGAAGCAGCACCAGGTCCATCTGCGGCAGGACCGGCCACGGGACGGCCAGGTTCAACTCCTGGAACTCCACGCGCTCGCGCACTTCCGGCTTGAGCTCCCACGAGTCGTTCGTCTTGCGGAAGTGGCGCACGAGCTGCGACGCGGGGAGGCCCCGGTTCATCTCGATCTGGCTGTAGGATCCGGCGCGGGCGCGCTTGAGGATCGTCTGCGAGAAGTCGGTGGCGAGCAGCCGCACGTCCCAACCCGCGAGCACTGGCGCGAACCCCTCGACCAGGATCGCGAGGCTGTAGGGCTCCTGGCCGGTCGCGCATGCCGCGCTCCACAGGTTCAGACGGCGCGTGCCCTGCCGCCGCTCGAGCAGTCCCGGCAGGATGGTCTGGCGCAGCTCCTCCCACAGGTGCGCGTCGCGGAACCATGACGTCTCGGCGATGGCGAGCGCTTCGACGACGAGCCGGTGCAGGATGCCCCAGCTCTCCTCGGTGCGAAGCGCCTCGAGCACGTCTGGCAGGGAGGTGAAGCCGGTCTCGGTGGCGAGCGCGCCAAGTCGCATCTCGGCGAAGTATTCGCGACTCGGGTCCAGCACCACGCCGGTGCGTTCGTGGAGCAGCCGCCGCAGCAGCGCGTGATCCGCTTCGCTGAGCGCGTTCTGGCGGCGATCGGCCGCGGGTCCCGTGCTCATGCCGCGCGATCCCGCGCGCCGCGCCGCTGGCTGCGCGCGAGGATGTCCGGACCCAGTTCCGCGAGCGGCATCACGGCGTGCGCGACGCCGGCCCGCGCGACCGCGCCCGGCATGCCCCACACCACGCTCGAGGCCTCGTCCTGCACCAGCACCCGGCCCTGAGCGGCGTGCACGACGCGCGCGCCCTCCAGACCATCCTGCCCCATGCCGGTGAGCACCACCGCGAGCACGCCGGAGCCGTACACCCGCGTGGCCGATCGGAACAGCGGATCCACCGACGGACGACAGCCGTTCTCCTCCGCTCCGTGGTCCAGCCGGAAGCGCGCGCGCGGACCGTCGCTCGTGAGCAGCAGGTGCGTGCCGCCCGGCGCCAGCCACACGGAGCCGGAGGCGACGACGGCGCCGTCTTGGGCGACGCGCACGGGCAGTTCGCAGTTGCCAGCGAGGCCGGCGGCGAAGAACTCGGTCATCTCGGCGGGCATGTGCTGCACGACCACGACCGGCAGCGGATAGTCGCGCGGCAGCTCGCCGAGCACCGCGGCGAGCGCGCGCGGTCCACCGGTGGAAGCACCGATCACCACGACACTTGGCCACGGCTCGCGACCATTCGCCACGGCAGCGACCGGCAGTGGCGCAAGCGCCGGCACGACTCGCGCCGGAGCACGCGATGCGCGCGCGGGCGACGCCGCGCCCGCCAGGGCGCGCAGGCGGGGGAACAGCTCGGCGCGCAGGAACGGCAGCGTGTTCTCCGCCGTGAGCCCGCTCGGCTTCAAGACGTAGTCGCTGCCCCCGCGCCACATCGCCTCGAGCGTGGCCTCATTGCTGTGGCCCGCGGCGCCGCTGAAGATGAGCACCGGAAGCTTTGGGTATTCCGGCCGCATGCGCGACAGGAACTCGAGCCCATCCAGCACGGGCATCTCGAGGTCGAGCACGACCACGTCCGGACGCGTGCGCGCGAGCAGCTCCAACCCGAGCAGGCCGTTGGGCGCGGCGCCGCAAACGCTCAAACCGGGCTCGCGTTCGATGGCGTCGCCCAGCGCGCGGCGCACGGCGACGCTGTCGTCCACGACGAGAATGCGGATGTCGGGCATGGGCCTCAGGCGGCCTTGCGTTCCGGGTCGAATCCGAGCAACAACAGCTTCTCGAGCAGCGCCTGCCGGTCGAACGGCTTCATCAAGTATTCGCTGGCGCCGGCGTTCAAGGCCACCTCGACCTGCTCCATCTCGCTCTCGGTGGTCACCATCATCACCGGGATGTCGGCGAAGTCGGGGTCGTCACGCAGCCGCTGGAGCAGCGTGTGCCCGTCCATCTCGGGCATGTTCCAGTCCAGCAGGATCAGCGACAGGCCCGGCGTCCTGGCCGCGGTCGTCAACGCTTCGAGGCCCGAACCGGCCTCGAGCACCTCGAACCCGAGCTCATGAAGGTACTTCGCGATGATGCGGCGCATCGCGCGCGAATCGTCCACCACAAGTGCTTTCACGAGACGTCTCCCATGGACGGTGCCGTCGAGGCGACGACGGGGTCAGTGGACTCAAGCCGGCCGGCGATGCGGCCGAGCGTCGTGGACAAGCGGACCAGGTCCGCGGAGATTCCCTGCGTGGACTGGGCGTGCGAGCGGATGCGCTGGGCGCCTTCGGCAACGGCGGAGCTGTCCTCGCCGATGGACACGACGCCGGTCGCGGCCTCATTCAGGTTGCGGCTGATCTCGTCGGCGGTGCGCAGCTGTTGGGCCACGGCTTCGGCGATCGTGCGCGAGATGAGCGCGATATGGTGGATGGTGGCGCGGATCTGGGTGATGGCCTCGATCGCCTGCGAGCTGTCGGCGCGCACCTCCTGCAGCGTCTGCGTGACCTCGTCGGCGGCGGTGGACGTCTGGTGCGCGAGCGAGCGGACCTCGTGCGCCACCACCTGGAACGCCCGTCCCGCCTCGCCCGCGCGGGCGGCCTCGATCGCGGCGTTGAGCGCCAGCAGATGCGTGCGCCTGGCGACGGTGGAGATGGCGCGAACCACGCCGCCGGCGCGCTCGCTCACCAGCCCGAGGCGCTGGATGCGCTCGACGGCCGCTTGCGCCTCGAGCTCGGCGGCCGCGGTGATGGTCGCGGCCTCGGTCGTATTCCGCGAGATCTCCTGGATCGAGACGCCCATCTGTTCAACGGCCACGGCCACGCTGCCGACATTGCCGGCGGTCTGTTCGGCGGCTTCGGAGACGGCCTCGGCCTGGCGTGCGGTGCGTTCGGCCTCGGTGTCGGTCTCCCAGCCGTGTGTGGCCAGTCGCTCCGAGGCGCGCCCCAGCTCATCGGCGTGACGCCGGAGCCCGCCGGTGGCCGGCGCGGTCGCCGCGGCGCGATCGGGTGGACGCTGGACGGGATTCATCACGCGGCCTGCCTTTCGCCGTCGTCGCGCGGGCGGGCGCGGAGAAACGGGTTCGCGCCGCGCACGCCGCCGCGGTCCCCGCTGGCGTGCGGGCGCGCCCCGAAGCGGAACTGGCTCACGGTGCGTTGCAGTTCGGTCGCCATCATGGCCAGCTCACTCGCCGCGCGTTGCGTTTCGCGCGCGGCGGCGCTGTTGTTCTCGGTGGCTCGTGCCACCGTGGCGATGGTGGCGGCGATCTCGTCAGTGCCTCTCGCCGCCTCGCCCATGTTGCGCGTGATCTCCGCGGTGGCCGCGCTCTGCTGTTGCACGGACGCGGCGATAGCCGACTGCGTGGTGCTGATCTGCTCGATGATCGTGCTGATCTCGGAGATGGCGGTCACCGCGGCGCGGCTGTCGCTTCGGATGGCGCTCACGCGGCGGGCGATGTCCTCGGTGGCGCGCGCGGTCTCCTTGGCCAGCTCCTTCACCTCGTTCGCCACGACCGCGAACCCCTTGCCCGCCTCGCCGGCACGTGCGGCCTCGATCTCGGCGTTCAGCGCGAGGATGTTCGTCTGCTCGGCGATGGAGTTGATCACGCGAATGACATTGTCGATCTGCTCGCTGCTCTCGCCCAGCTGGCGGATGGTGGTGTTGGCCTCGACGGCCACGCGCACCGCCCTGCCCGCTACCGCCGCGGCCTCGTTGGCGTTGTGCGCCACGTCACGGATCCCCGCGCCCACCTGCTGTGCCGAGGCGGCGACCAGGCGTACGGACGTGTTCGTCTCCACGCTGGCGCCCGAAGCGAGCGCGGTCTGCTCCGACGTCTCCCTGGCGCTCGACTGGAGCTGGTTGCTCACCGACGCGAGCTCCTCGGAGGCGTTGCCGACCGCGACGGCGTTCTCGGCGATGCGCGACAGCGCTCCGCACATGCTCTCGAGCGCGCGGTTGACGGCGGTGCCCAGTCGACCCAGCTCGTCATTCCGACCCGCGGCGACGCGGGCGTCGAGGTCGCCGCCGGCGACGGCATCCATGACGCGCACGGACTCGTCGAGCGGCACGATGATGCTGCGGCGCACGGCGTGCGCCGCGAGGAGCAGCGACAGGATGGCGATGGCGGAGATGACCAGTGTGAGCGTGGTGCCGGTTTCGGCGGCGCGATCCATGCCGGCCGCGGCCGACGTGCTCAGCAGCTCGAGCCGGTCGGTGATCCGCTCGGCCAGGGGCTCGAGCCGGCTCCACTGGGCGAAGAAATCGGGCAGCAAGCGCTCGGCCGTGGCGCGGTCTCCCTGCCGGACGTGTTCCGCGATCCGCTGAGCCAGCGTGGAGTAGCGATGGAAATCCGCGCGCACCTCCTGGTGCATCGCGAGTGTCTGCGCATCGAGCGACACGTGCGAGGAGCGCTCGGAGTGCCGCTCGAGCCGCGCGATGTGCTGCTGAAGCTCCCGCGCGCCCTGCTCGCGCGCGGCCAGGTTTTTCGCCGTCACGATGGCCAGCACGTCGGCGTGGATGGCGTCGTGCATCATGTCCATCTCGAGGTGGTTGCGCACCGTCTGCACGCTCTGCTGCATGGAGCGGCTCGTGAGCCTGGCCTGGCGCAGGCTCAAGCCGCCGGTCACGCCCACGGCGAACAGCAGCGTGATCCCGAGGACGCTCAGTCCCACGAGGCGAGTACGGACGGTCCAGTTCATGGTCATTCTCCGGGGAAGCGCGGCGACGGGAGACGTGAGCGCGCGGGAGCGCCACGGCCGGGCCGTTCGAAGGCCTTGCTCAGGATCTGGTCGAGATCGAGCACGACCAGCAGCGACTCGGGCAACGGCAGCGTGTAGGCACAGAGGGATTCGGGGGCCGCGTGCGTGCGTGCGGCAGCTTCGTGTGGCGCGAGCGAGGCATGCCGCTGCACGTCGCCGATCGAGTCCACGAGCAGCGCGACGGGTCCGTCGCTCGCTTGCACCACGACCATGCCGCCTTGCGCCTCTTGAAGCCGTGGCAGGCCGAACAGCACGCGCAGGTCCACCGCGGGCACGATCCGCCCGCGCAGGTTCAGGAGCCCGACCACGGCCGGCGGCGCCAACGGAACGGCGGTGAGCGGCTGGGCCCGGAGCACCTCCTGCACCCGGTCCAGCTCCACGCCGTACAGGCCGGTCGCCACCTGGAACGTGCACCAGCCGGTGTCGAGTGCTCGTGCCGTGTCGCTCATGCCGCCTCCTGGAACGCGGCCGTTGTGGCCTGCGAGAGCGCGATCAAGTCG
>JANNKI010000406.1:0-1774 GCA_031396225.1 bacterium
CCGGCGTTGAACACGAGCCCGCTGCCATGGACAAGGTTCTCGGCGTACCGGAACGAGATGAACGCGTCATCGCAGATCCACGCGAGGCGACTCGCTGCGATGATCGACCCTACGACCGCGACCGCGGTGAGCATGACCACCGAAAGGTCGCGTACGGAGTAGGGCTCCGTCACCCCGAATGGGCGTTGGACACTTGGTCTGCCCGGGGCGGGACTTTCGGTGTCATGTTGTCGCTCCGGGGTGGCCTACGGGCGGACCTCCCGTGCCTCAGGCCCCGCGCTTCGGCCGCCGGGCCTGGAACTACAACGGCAGGTTCCCGTGCTTCTTCCGCGGCTGTTCCTGCCGCTTGTTGCGCAGCATCTCGAGCGCCGCGATCAACTTGGGCCGCGTGTCCTCCGGCTCGATCACGTCGTCCAGGTAGCCCAGTTCCGCGGCCACCCAGGGTGACGCGAACTTGTCGTTGTACTCAGCAACCAGCCGTTTGCGCTCAGCGACCGCGTCTTTCGCACGAGCCAACTCCTCGCGGTAGAGAATGTTCACTGCCCCGTCCGCGCCCATCACCGCCATTTCCGCCGAAGGCCACGCCACGTTGTAGTCGCCACGGATGTGCTTGCTCGACATGACGTCGTAGGCGCCGCCGTAGGCCTTGCGCACCACCACGGTCAGCTTGGGCACGGTGGCCTCGCAGTAGGCATAGAGGAGCTTGGCGCCGTGGCGGATGATGCCGCCCCACTCCTGGCGGGTGCCGGGCAGGAACCCGGGCACGTCCTCGAACGTCACCAGCGGGATCTGGAACGCGTCGCAGAAGCGCACGAATCGCGCGCCCTTCACGCTTGAATCTATGTCGAGGCAGCCGGCGAGCACCTTGGGCTGGTTGCCCACCACGCCGATGGGCCGGCCGTTCAGGCGCGCGAACCCGACAATGATGTTGCCGGCGAAGTGCTCGTGCACCTCGAAGAAGTCGCCATCGTCCACCACCATGCGCACGATCTCCTTCATGTCGTACGGCTTGTCGGCGGACTCGGGCACGAAGCTCGCCAGCGCGGCGTCCCTGCGTTCCACCGGGTCGGAACAGGCGCGACGCGGCGGCTCCTCGGCCCAGTTACTGGGCATGAACGAGAGCAGCCGCTTGATGTGCCGCACGGCGTCGGCGTCGTCACGTGCCGCGAAGTGCGCCACTCCGCTCTTCGAGTTGTGCGTCATCGCGCCGCCCAGGTCCTCCATGGTCACGTCTTCGCTGGTCACGGCCTTGATCACCTCGGGCCCGGTCACGAACATGTGGCTCGTGCCCTCCACCATGATGGTGAAGTCGGTGATGGCGGGGGAGTACACCGCCCCGCCGGCGCACGGGCCCAGCACGGCCGAGATCTGCGGCACCACGCCCGAGGCGAGCGTGTTGCGCAGGAACACCTCGGCATACGCCCCCAACGAGACCACGCCCTCCTGAATGCGTGCCCCGCCCGAGTCGTTCAGGCCCACCACGGGCGCGCCGTTGTCGAGCGCCAGATCCATGATGGCGCAGATCTTCTTGGCGTTGGCCTCGCTCATGGTGCCGCCGAACACGCTGAAGTCCTGTGCGAACGCGTACACCAGCCGCCCGTCCACCTGGCCCCAGCCAGCCACGACCCCATCGCCGGTGATGCGTTTGTCGGCCATGCCGAAGTCGGCGCAGCGGTGGGTCACGTAGGTGCCGATCTCCACGAACGAGCCGGCGTCGTACAGCAGTTCCAGGCGCTCGCGGGCGGTCAGGCGGCCCTTCGCATGGATCTTCGCC
>JANNKI010000411.1:0-3589 GCA_031396225.1 bacterium
CGGCGTCGGGCGCGCCCACCTCGATCCAGGCCAACACCTTCCCCGTCAGGTCCCGCACGGCGAGCGCCGGCTGGTCGGGGTCGGCCAGCCCGTTGGAGAAGGCGAGGCCTTCGCGGTGTTCGAGGCAGTAGGCGAGCACGCGAGCGCACAGGAACTCCTCGCTCTCGGAAGGATGCCGCGCGACGCGCAGGTCGAGCGACTCGTAGACACCCCGGTCCACGTGGGAGAGCTGCACGCTGAATACGTGGACCACGGCGCCAGCAGCCAGAGGGAGCCTCGGATTCGATCAGGGGGGGTGAGTTCGCGGCATTGGCATGTTCGGCTGCCGCGCGCCATTGTCGTTCATCCCGGGCGCGCAGCACCAGCCCGACGACTCATTCGGGCTCCCGCGCCCGGCTGCTGTCCGCGATCGCGAGGGAATCGATCAGGCCCAGTCCCGGACCGATCGACGTGTCGGGCGCGCAGTATCCGCGCGGCGCGGTGCCGGGCAGGAAGGGCACGGGCTGGCCCCGGCACTCGCGGGTCGCGAGCAGACCGCTCCAGGGTTCGAGGTCGCGCCATTCGAGCTGGGCGTCGCTCGCGAACGCCCGGGGCGGGAACCCCTGCAACAAGGGAGTGACGATCCACGCCCAGGCCGGTAGCGCGGTGTCGACCGCGAGCCGGCCCGTGCTACGCGGCAGGTCGTAGCCGAGCCAGAGGCCGGCGATGATGTCGGGCGTGAAGCCGACGAACCACGCGTCTTTATATTCGTCGGTGGTGCCCGTCTTGCCCGCGATCGGACGGGTGAACCCATAGGTGTTGCGAAGCGGGTAGGCGACGCCGAACCGCACCACGTTCGTGAGCAGGCCCGTCATGAGCGCCGCGACCGGCTCGGGGATCGCCCGCGCAGCGCCCGCGATCCTCGATGTCGCTCCTGTCACGGCTGCCGTGACGTCCGCATCATCCCCACGTGCGGGCAGATTCCCCGGACTTCCGAGCACGATCCGTCCCGTGCGATCCGCCACGGCGCGAAAGGCCGACGGCGGGACCAGCACGCCGCCATCTCCGAACACGGCGAAGGCGCGCGTGAGTTCGAGCAGCGTGGACTCGTTGCTGCCGAGCCCGATGCTCATCACCGGCTTCAGCACCCCGAGCCCGAAGCGATGGGCGACTTGCGCCACGTACTCTGGGCCGACCAGGTCGACCAGGTTGGTGGTGGCGACATTGAGCGACCGCTCGAGCGCCTTCACGAGCGAGACCCGCGTGTGATTCGACCCGTCGTCGTTGCGCGGCGCCCACGGGCCGCGATCGGTCTGGAACGTGCGCGGCACGTCGGGCACGACCGTGGCGGGTGTGAGGCCGCGGCCGGCCGCGAAGGCCGCGGCGTAGACGATCGGCTTGATGGCCGAGCCGGTCTGGCGTCGCGCCTGGTAGGCGCGGTTGAACGCCCCCGGCGACGGCGCGCGGCCGCCCACCAGCACCTGCACGGCGCCCGTTCCCGGCTCGAGCGCCACGAAGGCCCCTTCGAGCGGCGGCTCGTCGCGACCGCCACCGTCGAGTGCGGCGACCGCATCCGCCAGACCGCGCTCCGCCGCTTGTTGCCAGGCCAGATCCATGCGGGTGAACACCGTGAGCCCATGCCCTGTCACCACCTCCGGCCGGAGCGTCGCCGACAACTGGCTGCGGACGAACCCGACATAGGACGGGAATCGTTCGACGGGTGGAGCGCCGCGTCGCACGTTCAAGGGCCGGCGAGCCAGCGCCACCGCGCTCGCCGCGGTGAGTTGACCCGCGGCGACCATGTCCCGCAACACGTGGTTCCGGCGCGTGCGCACGAGCTCGGCGCGCTTGAAGGGATCGAAGACGTTGGGCGCCGGGATCATGGCAGCCAGCGTGGCGCCCTCGAGTGCGCCGAGCGACTCGAGTGGCGAGTCGAAGTACCAGCGCGCGGCCGCGCCGACACCGCCGATGCTGTAGCTTCCCGCCTGCCCCCAATAGATGGAGTTCAAGTACATCTCGAGGATCCGCCGCTTGCCGAGCACCACTTCGAGCCCGAGGGCGAGCGGCACCTCGGCCAGCTTGCGCACCAACGTGCGTTGCCGCCCGAGGAACAGGCAGCGCGCGAGCTGTTGGGTGATGGTGCTGCCACCCTCACGCACCTCGCCGGCTCGGACGTTCGTACGTAGTGCGCGCGCGAACCCGCGCAGGTCCAACCCGACATGGGATTGGAAGCGACGATCCTCGGACGCGACGATGGCGTCGCGCACCGGCTGCGGCACGTCGTCAATGTCGGCCCACGCGCGCCAGATCCGCTCCTCGTCGAGGAGCAGGGCCAGGAGGACCGGCTCGAGACGCGGCGGGCCAGGCATGGGCACCGGCGCCCTCGGCGCCGCTTCCTTCCGCCCGGGCACGCGGCGCGGCGGGGCTGGTCCTTGAACGCCTCCGACACGTTGGATCGTCGCGAGCCGGCCCTCGCGGATCCGCAGCCGCACGCGCTCCGCGGCGGCGCTCCCCCTTGGATCGGGCGCTTCGGCAAACCCCCGCAGGGCGATCTCGAAGGTCTCACCCCTGCGCGCGAAGGTGCCGGCGACGACCGCGTCTCCGGACACTTCCCGATAGTCGCGCGCCGCGAGCTGGGCGAGAAGATGCTCGGCCGGCAACAAGCGCCCGGGAACCAACGGCACGTCGTCGGAATAGACGCGCGACGGGAAGCTCCAGCCCGGACCGGTCGCCTGCCCGGACCGGAGTGCGGCGACGCGGCGCCAGAAAAGGCCGAAGATCACGAGCAGGCCAAGCGCGATGGCCGCGAACAGCAGCAGCCAGCGCCGCTGGGCGAGACGAGACGTTGGGCGGTGCACGCCGGGCGATCGAGGAATGTCTCTTTTCATTTCGGAACTAGTGCCCCAGGTGTTCCCCGCCGCCCGCGCTGGCCTGACCCACCACGGCCGGCAAGGTGAACACGGCGGTCTGAACGGATCCACGATGCTGGAACTGAACGAACATCCGGTACCGGCCGGGCTCGCCGAAATGCACCATGAACGGCAGATTCCCAGCGCGCAGCGCGATCCGGTCCTCGAGCGCGTGACTGTGGATGAATTCCAGGTCGCCTTCGCGCAGGATCACGGCGTGGCCGTTTGCGCCGAGGTAAGGCTCCAAGTCCTCGACTGGCGCGCCGGCGCGCTTGATGGTGAACGTCAACTGCGCCTCCGCTCCGGCTTCGAGCGTATCCGGGCGCGCGAGCGTGATCTCGTAGGCGCCGACCGTTGTCGAATCGGACGCCGGCGGCAGTGCTTGAGGCCCGTAGGCGTGGCGGTCGCCGACGTCGAGATCCACCGGAACGGTGACCGGCAATGGAATTCCACCGGGACCGAGCATTCCGCTGGCTGGGGTGAAGTCAGCGAACAGCCGGTACGGACCATCGTTCGGCAGGACCAGACGCTGCACGCTGAAGCGACCATCCGCCGTGGAAAACGTGGGATGGAGATGCTGAAACTGCGTCAAATCATGACGGACCACGATGACGTGCATGAGCTTCTCGTGGACGGTTGCGAACTTCGTCAGTGTCTCTCCACGGTCGTCGATGATCTCGAAGTCAAAGTCCACCGGGGCG
>JANNKI010000513.1:0-4074 GCA_031396225.1 bacterium
CAGCTCGTGTGCGTCCGAGACGAACGCCGAGCCCGCGTAGCGCTCGCGGCCCTCGGCGATGCGCGTGACGATGGTGGCGGCGAGCACCGTGGCGAGCAGCGCGGTGCCCGCGGGAGCACCTTCGTGCGCCACGTCCACCGAGCGCGCCGACGCGGTGAGCAGTTCGAGCCCCACCCCAAGCGAGCCCATCGCGACCGTTGCCCGGCGCACGTGCCGGCGCATCATCAGGTGCAGGAGCCCCAGTCCCACGAGCAGCGCGCCGAGCGAGGCGCGGCGGGCGTCCTCGGGATGGAACGTCTGGCGCCACACCGCGGCCAGCATGAGCGCCAACAGCGCCAGACCCAGCGGCAGCGCCACCGCACCGGCCTCGAACCCGCGCCGGCGCGTCGGGTGGGGCGACAGGTCGCGCCGCTCGGGCAGCCCCGCCTGCCACGCGATCGCGAGCCACGCCAGCACCCATGCCGAGCGGATCCACCATGGCACGGCCATCTCCGCCAGCAGCAGCACGCCGGCCGCGCCCACCAGGGCCGCGCCGCGCGCCAGCACCCGGCCCGGCAGCAGCGTGGCCACCAGGATCGCGTGGCCACCAGGATCGCGCCCGGGAGTGCGAGCAGCCGGGCCAGGTGCAGCGGTCCCAGCGTGGTCCAGGCCTCGAGCAGGTGCATGGGGTGCCTCGCGGGAGCGACCGGGGCGTTACCGCCGCGGGTGCGGCTACGGGATGTGCACGGCCTCCGCCGCGCGCAACGCGGCGAGGAAGGCATCGGGGCTGGCGGCGTCTCGGAGGGACTGCCGCACCGACTCCTCCTTGAGGACCCGCGAGATATTGGCCAGCACCTTCACTTGCAGCGAACCGACGGTCTCGGGTGCGGCGAGCAGCACGAAAAGCGTGGCCGGCTCGCCGTCCACAGACTGGAAGTCCACCCCCTCGGGCGACACGCCGCAGGCGGCCACCATGCGATTCACGGCGCGGGCCTTGCCGTGCGGGATGGCGACCCCGTTGCCGATGCCCGTGGTCTGCCCCTCCTCGCGGTGCAGGACCCGCATGAGGATCTCGCCCTGGCTCTGGATGTCGTGAGCGCTCTCCAGCAGGTCCACCAACTCGGCGATCACCTCGCGCTTGGAACGCGCGCGGAGCCGGGTGGTGACGGCTTGGGGATTGAGCAGTTCCGTGAGGCGCATGGGGTCGTCCCTGTCTGGCCGGGGGGCGTGAGGCCAAGAAGCGCAACCTAGTGAGCGCCTCGCCCAGCGTCAAGCGTGAATCCCCCTGCCGGGCAAGCGACTACATGGTTCAAAATGCGCTCCGACGCGGCCCTGCATGCGAGCGTCTGGCGACACGCTCGCTCGCACGAATTCAGGTCACGCCGGAGCGGTCCGGGGGTAGTATCAGGTGACGGCCGAGCATCGCTCGCGGCGTCCCGCTCGCGAATCGTGCACCCGAGGATCCCGGAATGAGAACTTTCGTTCGCATCGCCGTCGTGTTGTGGGCACTCGGCTCGATCCCAGAAGCTGCCCGTGCCACCGCTCCCGGCGTGCGAGCCGAGATCCTCAACGGCGCCGTGCGCGTGACGCTCGACGGCAGTTACGCCGGCGCTCGCTACACGGTGGAACGCTCCGACGGCCAGTACCTCCCGGGCCGGGTCCTGGGCGAGCGCAATGCCCTGTGCACTGGCGACTGCTACGTCCTGGACCAGGACGCGTTGGTGGGTGCGACCTACTGGTATCGCTTCGATGTCACGGGCGCGGATGGCATGCTGCGCACGTACGGCCCGTCCGAGGTGATCGTGGGCGGCCGCGCGGCCGTGGGGCTCAAGGCGAGCCCGTCCCCGAACCCGCTCCGGGACCGCGGCACGCTGCGGGTGACCGCAGCCATCCCGGCCGGCGAGCGCGCGGGCAACGACTCGCGCGCCACGGGACTCCCGTGCGATGTGACGCTGGTGGACATGAGCGGCCGCGTGCTGAAAACGCTGTGGGCCGGCACGCTCGACCGGCTCACGTTCGACGTGCCGTTCAGCGCACGCGACGCCCGCGGCCAGGCCCTGCCACCGGGGCTTTATTTCGTGGTCCTGCGCGCGGGTCAGCATCGCTCGATCTCGCGCGTGGCGGTGGTCCGCTAGCCCCACCACCCCGAGCCGGACGGGCACCTCCCGCTCCAGCGCCTCACGGGTCCGAGCGGCGGAGTATGAAAGCCCTCCCGAGCCCGCGGATTCCTCGCGTGCGCGCGTCGAACACGGGCGAGCCTGTGCTACACTTTTCGTGGTCCCGTTCGCGACTCTCCCATCTTGCTCGACAACTCCCGTGAGGCCACCCCCAGTGTCTCAGGGCGACAGGTGTACGGCTGGGCAGCCGGCAAGGAGGCAGGTTCGCCCATGAAGCAGCAGCACATCGGCTTCCGGGACCTCCTGGAGCGGCTCCTCCCCGTGGACGAGCTGCCCTCGGTGGACCGGTTGCGGGTCCAGCGCGCGCTCCGCTCCGGGATCGCGATAGAGGTCGAGCGCGCAGCCATGCGTGCCATCGACCTGCTGGAACAGCAGGGCGCCATCAAGCGGCTGCCGCCCGACGTGCGCGCCAGCGCCCCCACCGTGCGCTACCAGCGGCGGGACCAGCACGACGTGATCACGCTGCAGTTGCCCGGGCCGCGCGTGCGCGACGGCATCACCATCGTGGCCAAGAGCGCGCTGCCCATGCAGGCTCCCGCGCGCCTGGACCAGGTGCGGCGCCTCGTGCGCCTGGACGACCCGCTCACGTTCGCCGACCCGCGCACGGGCACAACGCGCGCGGGGCTGCGCGAACAGTTGGACCAGGCGGGACGCGAACTCCTGGGCTCGGAGGCCGTGCGCTACTTCGCCCGCGGCGAGGATGACGCCGGCGCGCCAGACGGCGCCCCGCTCGACGCTTCGCTCGCCGAGGACGTGCTCAAGCACCACGGCATGCTGTTTTATTGCCCCGAGACCGAGCGCTCGAGTTCGCTCGCGCAGGCTTCGCGCGCCGTGGGCGCGCGCTCGCTGGTGGTGGTGGCGGTCACCGGCAGCGACGGCAAGCCGCTCGGGATGCTCGAGGTGCTTCACCCCGAGCTCGACCCCTACCGGCCTGCCGACCTGGCGCTGGTGGTGCTGCTCGCCGAGTTCGCGGGCGGCGTGCTCGAACGCGCCACGCGCATCGAGAAGCTCGTGTTCGTGGATCCGCTCACCACGGCCTACAACCGCTCCTACTACGACCTGCAGATCCGCAACGAGATCGCGCGTGCACAGCGCGAGCAGAGCTCGCTGGCCCTCCTGATCTGCGACATCGACGACTTCAAGTCGTTCAACACCTCGTTCGGTTACGAGGCCGGGAACCAGGTGCTGGTGCAGGTGACCACTGCGCTGCGCGCCGGCGTGCGGCCGTTCGATACCGTCGCGCGTTGGGGCGGCGAGGAGTTCGCGGTCCTGCTCACGCCGCCGGTGGCCGAAGAGGACGTGCTGGCCATCTCGGAACGTCTGCGTGCCGCGGTGGAACACACCGCCATTCGCCTGGAGGGCCTGGACGGGCGGGCGCATCGAGTGAACGTCACCGTGAGCGCCGGCGTCGCCATGTTCCCCGATCACGCCGACAATCCCCAGGACCTGTGGCGGTTGGCGAACCAGGCGCTGCTGCAGGCCAAGCGCCCGCCCAAGAACCAGGTGGTGTTCTTCCGGCCGCAGGGCGAGCGCGGGTTCGGGACGAAATAGCGGGCCTTCCGAGTCTCGCATGGCTCGATCGGTCGCGCTGCGTCAGCCCGGGCTACTCGCGACCTGCGCTGACCGGCGCCGCGCCTCCTCGCGCTTGCGCTCCATGAACCCGGCCCCGTACACACGCTCGGCCGCGTACTGGTTGTGCGCGCGACACCTGAGTCGCATCCGCCCCGGACCCACCTGCGCTGGCTGCCCCGCCTGTCCGCTGCGGGCGACGGGGTCCATATGGTCGAACTCCAGGCACTTGAGCGCCGGGCAGCGCTTCCCCTGCTCGCTCACGAACGTGCACTGGCCGCCGTCTCGCTGCCAGACGGTGCGCTTCACGGCGGCGGGGACGTGGCGTGCGCCCGAGCCGCCACGCCGC
>JANNKI010000422.1:0-2088 GCA_031396225.1 bacterium
GACGGTCCGGTTTTGGAGCCTTACGAAATAAAACTCACAATCGCTCCCGAACGCCGTGGCGAGGTCGCGGAAATAGCGCTTGGCGTACACCGGCGTGCCGTGGCGATGCACACTCGTGGCGTAAAGGTCCCAGCAGCGGTCGGCATCCGCGCCGACGGCGGCAACGAGGCCGCGTTCGATGCCCTTCCGCACTTCGGCGCGCTGTTTGCGAGGGATGTCGAGCAGGTTCTGCTCGGGGTCGGCGTGGATGGCGCGGCGGAACGTGGCATGGCTCTCGCGCCGCACCCAGTCGTCGCGACGCGGCTCGAGGTTTCGGAACTCCACGAGATCCACACCCAGTCGCTCGCCCAGATCGATCGCCGCCTGCTCCAGTGCCGCGCGGGCCGCGGGCTCGGCGGCGGCCACGCCTCCGTACACGCAGAACGGTGTCGAGACGAGCGCGTCGCCCAGTAGCAGGCTCTTCTGGCGGGCCAACGGCAGGACGCCGCGGATCTCGCCACCCGACTCGGCGTACAAGAAGTACGGGCGGTGCCCGAACGTTCGGGCCAGCACCTGACGCCAAGCGGCGCGATGGAAGAACGTGGCCTCGTCGCAGGCCTGGACGAAGCGGTCCCAGCGGGCGACCAGGTCGGCCGGCGCGTCGAGGTCCAACGAGAGGACGTTCACAGCCGAGCATGGTGCTTGAAGGGCGCGCGGGATGCCAGCGAGCGCACGCTGCGTCGTCGGCCGCGGGTCGAGGCGGCTCGAAGCGAGCGTGACGAATTCGTTTGACAGCCTCGCGGCCCCCACCCTCGCGCAGAGCGCAGCTCCCTCCCGTGTCCTGCGCCAGCGTGCGCAGGATGCGAGCAGGAGCCACTAAGGCTGCCTGTCCACGACTTCGCCTGCCGTGACGCTTTCGGTGCGCCCTCCGGGCCCGCACGAGCGTCGAAGAGTCACGTGCTATGACGAATGCGCCCCCGCGACAACCCATCGCCGCGGAGACCCGCCATGTCGACCTACTCGCTGTCGCGCGTCGCCGATCACGTCCTGGTGCGTGACCTGGCCGCGCTTGTTTCCAAGGACCGCACGACCACCGCCTCGCTGCTCGCCCATATCGCCGAGGTGGATGTGCGCAAGCTCTACCTGCCGGCGGCCTTTCCCTCGATGTTCGAATACTGTGTGGGCGAGCTGCGCCTGTCCGAGGACGCGGCGTTCAATCGTGTCCGTGCGGCGCGCCCCGCACGGAAGTTCCCGGCCATCTTCGTGGCGCTGGCGGACGGCCGGTTGCACCTGAGCGCCGTGCTCAGGCTGACGCCCCACCTGACGCCCGAGAATGCGGACGAGCTGTTGGCGGCCGCGGTGCACAGGACGAAGTCCGAGGTAGAGCTGCTGCTCGCGCAGCGCTTCCCGAGGCCGGACATGCCGACGCGGGTGCAGGCCCTTGCACCGCTCCTGTCCGAGGATCCACTGAAGCAGGCATCGGTTGAAGCGCCCGCCGATGGACTCGCCTTGGGGCCAGTTCATGGCTCGAACATGGAGCCACTCGTTCCGGAACGAGTGGCATCACCCGCCCCGCGCTCCGAGGCCGCGCCCCTGTCTCTGGGGCGGTACGCGCTGCAGTTCACGATCGAGCAGGAGGCGCACGACGATCTGGGCTACGCGCAGGCGTTGCTCGGGCACGCGCTGCCCTCGGGCGACGTCGCGAAGGTTTTCGGACGCGCCATGAAGGCCCTGATCCGTGAGCTCGAACGGGACAGGTTCGCGGCCACCGACCGCCCGGGCCGGCGGCGTGGCGGCTCGGGCGCGCGCCACGTGCCCGCCGCCGTGAAGCGCGCCGTCTGGCAGCGAGACGGTGGCCAGTGCACGTTCGTGAGCGAGCAGGGGAAGCGCTGCCCGGCGCGCAAGTGCTTGGAGTACGACCACATGGACCCCGTCGCCCGCGGCGGACAGACAACGACAGAGCGGATGCGTTTGCGGTGTCGCGCGCACAACCAATACACGGCGGAGCGCGTGTACGGGGCCGGGTTCATGGAGCGCAAGCGCGAGGAGGCGCGGCGCCGGTCAGCGCAGGTCGCGAGTAGCCCGGGCTGACGCAGCGCGACCGATCGA
>JANNKI010000581.1:0-1735 GCA_031396225.1 bacterium
GGGGTCCAGTGCGGCACGCGCTTCATTGCGACGAACGAATGTGACGCGAGCGACTCTTACAAAGCGGCGATTCTCGCCGCCGAGGAGCAGGACATCGTGCTCACCGAGCGCATCACGGGCGTGCCGGTGGCCGTGATCGACACACCGGTCGTGCGCCGAATGGGACTGCACGCGAACGCCCTCGAGCGCTGGCTGCTCAAGAATCCGCGAACGAAGCACGCCATGCGCACGCTGTTCGCGTTGCGCTCGATCTGGAGCCTGCGCCGCGGGGCCCGCGTGGACGCTTCGCAGTTCTGGCAGGCGGGGAAGAGCGTGGCGGCGATCCACAGCCTCGCTCCCGCGGGCGAGATCGTGCGGGCGTGGGGGCGGGCGGTGCGGGAGGTCTGAGGCGCCCTCACGCCACGCGATTACGACTCGGCGGGCCGGCCTCCTGCCGGGCGAGCGGCGCCGACGAGCCGCTGCGAGCGCCCAGTGGCTCGGCGCGTTCCACCACGAGCGTGAGCGCGCCGAGCGTTTCGTCCACGCGGCCCTCGGCGTGGATCACCTCGCCGCGCATGTGCGCGCCCCAGCGGCGGTAGGCGTCGGGGAACAGCACACACTCGACCAAGCCGGTGCGGTCGGCGAGCGTTGTGAACAGCACGATGCCGCCCGACTTGGCCTCCACGCGACGCGCGGCGCACGGGATGCCGCACACGCGCACACGCCGGCCCACGTGGCGTTCGAGCGCAGCGGCGGTCGCGCAGCCCCCGAGCGCGGCAGCGGGAACGAGTACGTCCAGTGGGTGCGCGGAGAACCACAGCCCTGTGGCCGCAAACTCGTCGCGCACGAGGTCGGCGAGCGGCAGTTCGGGCAGCTCGGGCAGCGCGTCGCCGCCCGGCTTCGGCGCGCTCGCCGTGGGCGCGAGCGGCGAGCCGTCCGGGGTCAGCAGGCCGGCCGCGCGCGGGTTCGCCACGTGACGAGCACGAGCGGGCGCCGCATGCGCCATCGCCTCGTGCACGCGCGCCTCGAGTCGCATGGCCGCGCGTGTGCGGCCCGGGCCAGCGATCGCATCGAGCGCGCCAGCAAGGATGAGCGCATCCAGCTCGGGTGGCGTGGGTCGCACGCGATCGGCGAAGTCGGCGAGGCTCGCGAACGGTCGTGTCGCAACGATGCGCTCGCCGGTCGTGTGCGCGAGTCCCGTGACCCGGTGCAGGCCGACGCGGACCGCGCCACCCTCCAACGTCGTGTCCCATGCCGACCGCTCGACGCAGGGCGCGAGGAACGCGACCGGCGCGCGCCCCACGCCACCACGGCGCAGGTCCTCGACGTGCACCCAGGTCGGATACATGCCCGCATGGTGGTTCAGCACGCCCACCGCCCACGCCGCGGGGTGGCGGCACTTGAGTGCCGCGCTCTGCCACGCCAACTGGCCCGGATGGCGGGGGCCGCACGGTACAGGGGTAAGTTCAGAGAAGAACCTGCCGGAGAAGTGGAGCGCGAAGGAAAATGTGAAATGGCGCGTGGACCTGCCGGAGAGGGGTAATTCCTCGCCTATCGTCTGGGGCGACCGCGTTTTTGTGACCCAGGCCGTGACCGAAGGAAAGCGGAGGACGCTCATGTGCTTCAACCGTGCCGACGGCAAGCTCCTCTGGCAGTCCGGTATTTCATGGACTGACAACGAGCAGACCCAGCGCGACAACCCCTACTGCTCCGCCACTCCGGTGACCGACGGCGAGCGCGTGATCGTGTCGTTTGG
>JANNKI010000601.1:0-6906 GCA_031396225.1 bacterium
CCCGGGCTCGAGTCGAGCGCCGCGCGCGGACAGTGGCGTGTGCCCGTCATCCGCGTGGCGTTCACGGACAGCGCCATCGTGCATCCCCGCGTCGCGCTCGAGCAGCGGTTGTTCGATACCACCGGGGCCGTACCGACCGGCTCGCTCGCTGAATACTACCGCTGGGCCTCCCGCGGCCGCCTTCAAGTCACGGGCCAGGTGGTCGCCACCGTGACACTGCCGAATGACCGTAATTTCTATGCGGCGGATGCCTGGGGCGTGGATGCGCTCGGCACCCCCAACAACTCCTACGGGATGTTCCGCGAGGCCGTCGAGGCGTGTGACCAGCTGGTGGATTTCGCGCCATTCGATCTCGACAACGACGGGTACGTTGACATGTTGTGGTTGGTGCACGCGGGGCCGGGCGGCGAGACCACCGTGAGTCGGCGCGACCTGTGGTCCATCACGTCGCGCGCCTCTGCGGGCTGGAGCAACGGCAACCCCGTGGCCACCAACGACCTCATCCCGGGCTCGCTCACGCAGCACGTGCGAATCGACCGCTTCACCGTGGTCCCCGAGCTGTCCGGCCTGCGGCCGGGCCAATTGTGCGAGATCGGAGTGTTCTGCCACGAGTTCGGCCACTCGCTCGGCCTGCCGGATCTTTACGACGCCTCGACTCTGGGCGGTGGCGCCAACGTTGGCCCCGGCAACTGGTCGCTCATGTCCACGGGCGCCTACGGCGGGAACGGCATCACGCCCGAGTACCCGGCGCATCTGGGGGCGTGGTCGCTCCTGTGGCTCGGCTGGGCGAACCGTCTACGGCCCACGCAGGACACCACGCTCGTCCTGACGCCGGTCGCGGATGGCGGCCCGGTGCTGGACTTCTGGTTCCAGGGCGAGAACTCGCCGGAACACTTCCTCATCGAGAATCGCGTCCGCGAGGGCTCGGATCGCAACCTCGCCAACGACGGCCTGCTCATCCACCAGGTGGACGAGGCGGTGGTGGGTCCGCTCATCATCGGCAATCGCATCAACTCGGGTCTCACGCCGGGAATGCGCATCCTCGAAGGTGACGGCGACTACGACCTCTACTACGGCGTAAACCGCGGCGATGCGAACGACCCGTTTCCCGGTCAGCGGCAACGCACGCGGCTCGACGACCTCACCACGCCGTCCACGCGCACGTTCCTCGGCGCGCCCACGAACATCGCGCTTGAGTCCATCACGCGGATGGGCCGCAACGTCTCGGTTCGCGTGAAAGTGCGTGCCCCGGGCTGGCAGCCGGCGAGCACGCTGGCGCCGGGAGCGGCTGCGCCGTTGGAGACGCCCGGCCCCGCGGCTCGCAGCGCGGTGTCGCGCAGCGGCCGCGCGTGGCAGGTCTCGAACGAGGAGATCGACGGCCGATTGCGCGTCGCCGTGCGCGAGCGGCCCTGGCTCCAGGCCTGGGGTCCTCCGGTCGCCATCGATCGTGGACTCGGAACGGCCACCGAGCCGACGCTCGCTCGCGTCGGCGAACAGGATCTCGCCGCTGCCTGGATCGAACAGGATGGCGGACCCGGTCGGCTCTGTTATCGGTCCCGTGTGCGTGGCGTGTGGACGTCGCCGGTCGTGCTCACGCCCGTCAGCGGGGGATGCTCCTCGCCCGCGATCGCCGCGGATGCGCGCGGGCGCGTGTACGTCGCATGGCTCGAGGCCGTGCGGAGCCACCAGGAGCTGCGCTTCATGCAGTTCGTTTACGCCGCGCCCTATGGCCAGCCCACGACGGTGACCACGCCGATCGACGGCCCCACCGCGCCTGCCGTGACGGCCGCCGGCGACGGCCACGCCTACGTGTTATGGCCCGACCGCGGCACCGGCATTCATGCCATCTACGCCAGCCGATTCCATCCCGACAGCGGATTGTCCGCCCCCTTCCGCCTGGGGCCTCAGTCTGCCTACGCCCAGCCCGCGGTATCAGCCGTGGTGGACTCGACCGGAGTGCTGCACACGGTCTGGCAGGTGAACCCTGGCGCGGGCAGCGAGATCCACTACCAGCGGCGCAAGCCGGCCGGCCGGCCGAGCCCGCGCGACACGACGCTCGATGTGCTCGGGGACGGGCTGCAGAACCCGCGCATCGCGCTCGACCCGACCGACGCGCTGCACGTGGCCTACGAACGCTCCATCAGCAGCGGGCTTCAGGTCCGCTACAAACGAGGGAGCCCGGTGCTGGGCTGGGACCACCGCGCCACCGAGGTCTCGGACGCGAGCGACATCATCGCCAGCAATATCGAGTTGATGCCCACTTCGTCCGGCAACGTCGCGATCACCTGGATCGGCTACGACGGCTCGACCCAGCGCCTGCGCGAGCGCACGCGCATGCTCGACGGCTCGCTCGTCACGGACGTCCCGCGATCCTCCGCGACGACGCCGGTGGCGCTCGCCGCCACGCGGAACCCGCTGCGCGCGGGAGCAGCGCTCGAGTTCACGGGCGGCGCACTGCGGGCCGGAGTGGTGGTGGAACTGCTCGACGCGGCTGGTCGGCACGTGGCGAACGCCACCGCCGATGACGACAGCCGGGCGCGATTCGTGCCCGACGCGACGCGGTCGCTCGCGGCCGGTCTTTACTTCGCGCGCGTTCGGGGAACCGACGCGCGCGGTCGCGTGGTGGTGCTGCGCTGATCGTCGCCCCGCCGGCATGGATGCTGGTGAGCCTGCTTCTGCTCGGCGGCCTGCTCCCGCTGGGGCCTCGCACGCGCGAGCACTGGGCGCCGTCCGGCGCATGGCGATTCCCGGTCGGTGATCCCTACTTCCTCTCCTCCGAACGACCGGAACGGGTGGGACCGTTCTTCGTGCTGCGCGGCGTCGGCTGGGATGGCGAGCGCGCCTCGCACCAGGGCGCCGACCTGGGCTCGGGTCGGAGCGGCGCGCTGGTGCGCGCGGCCGCGGCCGGAGTCGTGGTGCGCGTGGCCGACCACGGCCCACACGGTGGCTATGGCACCCACGTGGTGCTGGCGCACCGCCTTCCCGAAGGCGCACTCGTTTATTCCGTGTACGCTCACCTCCGGCTCGCCTCGGTGCGCGTGCGGCCCGGCCGGAGCGTGCAAGCAGGCGCCGCGCTCGGCCGCGTGGGCGCGACGGGTCGCGCCACCACGCCACACCTTCACTTCGAGATCCGCACCGCCGGCGACCCGGGCGAACGCTGGGAGTTTGCGCGGGTCGAGGATCCGCTCGCGTTCGTGGAGGAGCGGCTGCCCGCGCATCGCGCCGACAGCAGCGGTGTCGCCGCCTATCTCGAATGGGCTGAATACGCCGCCCTCATGTCACCTGGTGCGCGCGGCGACGACGCACTCACACGCGAGACCTGGTGGCGGATGCTCGCCGCCGGCGTCAAGGGACCGATGCTCGACCTCATGCTCCCCGCGGACCAGTTGCGCGACTCACTCGTGGGCGCGCGCGTGCTGCCGGAACTGAGAGTAGCCCCCGCTGCGAGCGTCGCGCTGCCCTGGCTGGAGTTGGCGCGCGACCTGAGCCGCGCCCGCGCGCTGGGCGTGCGCACCGGCCCCGGTCCGCTCCGCCGGGCGCGACACCGCGAGGTGTGCACGTCCAAGCTGGGTTGGGCCTCGCCCAGGCTCCATCTGGGCGACCTCACCGGCCGGCGGGGCAAGCCGTCGCTTGCCGATGCCGTGTTGCTGTTCGCCGATCTCGCCGGCCCGGCCCCGGAACCACCCAAGCCCGTCAGGAAGCGCGCCGTCCCGGCGAGTCCGCCGACGCCCGTGCGACCCTCCACGCCGAAGGCAGAGTCCACGCTCGCGATGCCCACCGACAGCGGCCGTTGAGTTGACGCTCGCGCCGCGCGGGTGGCAATCTGGCGCGGAAGCAGAACCAAGCAGTGGCGATGACGGGGACGAGTAGCGCGCCCATGGTCACGAGCGAGCTGGGGAGGGTGAGAGCCCGGCGGCCCGCTGGGCGCTGCGAAGATCACCCCCGAGCCTCCGGAAGACGCGGCGCGAGCAGCGCGACGCGGTAGAGCCGGGCTGGCGCCCCCCAGCGGTGCACGCGGGCAGGAGCCTCGAGCTCCACGAGACGCCCACCCGTGAGGGAGGCGTGAAGCCGGGTGGGAACGCGACTCCCCGTCGCCCCGGCGGTTGCGACCACCGCGCACGCGCGCGGCAGGGCCGCAGCCGTCGGGGCGTCGTCGTCTCGTGTGAACGAAGGAGTCATGGGGGAAATCATGGCGGACCAGCCGAAGAAGTCCGGGTATCGCGACACGCTCAACATGCCCGAGACCGCGTTCCCCATGAAGGCCGAACTGGCGCGTCGCGAGCCCGACCGACTCGCGGCCTGGCGCACCGCCGAGGCCTACGCAACGCTCCGCGCGCGCCGCCGCGGCCGTCCGATCTGGCTGTTGCACGACGGTCCGCCCTACTCCAACAACCACATTCACATGGGCACCGCGGCGAACAAGATCTGGAAGGACGCCGCCGTGCGGCAGGCGTCGCTCCAGGGCTTCGACGCGCCCTACGTGCCGGGCTGGGACAACCACGGCATGCCCATCGAGACGCAGGTGAGCCGCGAGTTCGCCGAGAAAAAGCAGAAGCCCACACGGCTCGAGCTGCGCCGCGCATGCCGCGAGTACGCGAACAAGTGGATCGACATCCAACGCGAGGAATTCATCCGCCTGGGCGGCTGGGGCGACTGGATGCGCCCCTACCTCACCATGGCCCCGGAGTTCGAGGCCGAGATCCTGGAGACGCTCGCGCACCTGAATGCGCGCGGCTTCGTCCAGCGCGGCAAGCGCGCCATCCACTGGTGTCCGACCGACCGCACCGCGCTCGCCATGGCCGAGATCGAGTACGCCGACGTCACCTCGCCGAGCCTGTTCGTGCGCTTCCCGCTGCGGAAGGACGCGCCAGCGGGCGCTCTCGCGCGCTGGCCGGACGCCAGTGCGGTCGCGTGGACGACGACGCCGTGGACGCTGCCGGCGAACCTCGGCCTGATGGTGGACCCCGGCGCCGAGTACACCGTGGCGCGCGTGAAGGGCCACGTGGTGGTGGTGGCCCAGGCGCGGCTCGCGGCGTTCGCCGAGCGCCTGGGTGTGCCCGTCGAGCCACTCGGCACGGTGCGCGGCGGCGACCTCGTTGGCGCGTTGTTCGCGGGCCCGTTCGGCAACGAGTCCCGGGTCGTGGACGGCACGCCGTTCGTGAGCATGGAGGACGGCACCGGCATCGTCCACACCGCGCCCGGGCACGGCACGGAGGACTTCACGGTGGGCCAGCGGAACGGCCTCGGTGTGTATTGCCCGGTGGACGAGGGCGGCCGCTTCACGCCCGAGGTGCCGCACTTCGCCGGTCGTAGCGTGCTCGACGTGAACGACGACATCCTGCGCTGGCTGGACGAGGAGGGCGTGCTGCTGCACGCGTGGACGTTCACGCACAGCTACCCGCACTGCTGGCGATGCCGCAAGCCCGTGATCTTCCGCGCGACCGACCAGTGGTTCATGATCATCGACCACGACGGTCATCGCGAGCGCTGCATCGAGCAGGTCGGGCGCGCCGTGCGCTGGGACCCTGACAGCTCGCTCAATCGCATCCGGGAGTCCGTGCGGACGCGCCCCGACTGGTGCCTGTCGCGCCAGCGGAACTGGGGCGTGGGTATCCCCGCGGTCTATTGCGAGAGCTGCGGCGTGCCCTCGCTGGACGCGCGCGTGCTCGAGCGCGCCGCTTCGCTGGTGCGCGCCGCCGACTCCGACATCTGGTACGAGCGGCCGGTCGAGGACTTCCTGCCGAAGGGCTACGCCTGCCCGGCGTGCAGCTCGACGGGACCGTTTCGCAAGGAAGAGGACGTGCTCGACGTGTGGTTTGACTCGGGCAGCACGCACCGGGCGATCCAGGCGTCGCATCCCGAACTGGCGCCCGCGTGGGCGGCGGCCCGCAAGGGCGAAGCCCAGGTGTTGTATTTCGAGGGCCCGGATCAGCATCGCGGCTGGTTCAACTCCTCGCTCATGGTGGGCGTGGGCATCGAGAAGGCCGCGCCCTACACGGCGGTCGCCACGCACGGCTGGGTGCTGGACGCCTCGGGTCGCGCCATGCACAAGTCGCTCGGCAACGTGGTGAGCCCGCAGACGCTCATCGAGAGATACGGCGCCGACGGTGTGCGCTGGTGGGCGCTCGCCACGGACTGGCGTGGCGACGTGCGCGTGGGCGACGAGATCCTCCAACGAGTGGCCGACGCCTATCGCAAGGTGCGTAACACGCTGCGCTTCCTGCTCGGGAACCTGTCCGACTTCACGCCCGCCCAGGCCGTGCCGGAGGCACGGCTGCTTAAAACTGACCGTGCGTTCGCGGACCATCTCACCGTGCGGCTCGCGCGCGTGCGCGCCGAGTGGACCGCGCTCCAGTTCCATCGTGCGCTGGACCTGGTGGTGGACCTGTGCACGGTGGACCTGTCGGCGGTGTTCCTCGACGTGGCGAAGGACCGGCTCTACACGCTGGCGCCGAACGACCCCGCGCGGCGGTCGGCACAGACCGCGCTGTGGCAGGCGCTGCACGACCTCACGCTCGCCATCTCGCCGGCGCTGGTGTTCACGGCCGAGGAAGCCTGGCAGTCGCATCCCAGTCTGGTGGCCGAATGCGAGAGCGTGCACTTCGGGGAGTGGCCGAAGCGGGACCAGGCCGGTCGCACGAGCGACGAGTGGCTGTTCCTGCGCGAGGTGCGCGAGGCGGTGAATGCCGCCATCGAGCCGCTGCGCGCGACGAAGGCGCTGGCGACCACGGCCGAGGCCGAGGTGACGCTCACGGCCCCAAGGGCCTGGACCGCTCGCCTGGCCGCCTACGGCGACGAGTTGCCCGCACTGCTCATCGTGGCGGACTTGGTACTGGAGACGACCGCCGACGGCGCGGAGCCCCGAGTGGAGGTCCGGAGGACCTCACGTTCGAGATGCGATCGCTG
>JANNKI010000623.1:0-1510 GCA_031396225.1 bacterium
GCGGCGTGAGGTCACCCGAGGTCGAGACCTGGGCGAAGTTCGAGTATCCCGACCAGTTCGGCACTTCGTCCGCCGTCCGAAGGATGAAGTAGTAGGTCGTGACGGGATTCAATCCGCGCACGCGAACCGAGTCAATCGAGCCGGCCGCCCGCGGCACCGGTAGGCCCGTGACCGGGGTGGCGGCGTTCCACCACGACAACGTGTCGGAGCCGACGATGGGCGTGGTCCGAAAACGGATGGCATAGGTCGCGGCCGTGCCGGTGGACCCGTCGTCGCCGGGCGCGGTCCACATGAGCGCGAGACTGGAGTCCGCCGCGCTCTGGGCGAGCGCCGCGTGCGGCAGCAGGAGCCCGGTGAGGATCAGGGCAAGTGCGGCGATGTGTGTGCGGATCCCTCCACAGCCCACCCGCGCGTGCGGGGGGAAGCGGAGCGGACGACCTTGGAGAATCGAAGGATGCATGGCCTGTCCCCCTCGCGGTGCGATGTCATCGAAGCGTTTCGGTCCGCCGCGATTCAGCACCATCGGTGCCACCGGGGGCGTGCATGTTGCGGCTCCCTCCGGCAAGTCGTATCAACAGGCTCGTCTACCCGGGCTGCAAACTGCGCCGCGCTGTGCACGACGCACGGCTTGATTTGCACGCGGGCGGTCTCATGTTGCACGGACCAGGCTCGCGCTCGGAACTCGCACGGAGCTCCATGCATCGCGCGGCGGGCGCTGGCGCGACGCTTCGCGCGCGACTAGCATGAGAAACGAAGCTCAAGGAGGGCCCCGATCATTGAACACGAAGATCCTCGAGGACGCGCGCAGTGCCTTCCCGCCGGGATCCCCCGAGCTCACGCTTGGCGCGATCGTCCACGGCGGCGAGTGCCACCCCGAACCGCTCGCCACGCTGTCGCTCGCCATGGCCAACCGCCACGGACTGATCGCGGGGGCGACCGGCACCGGCAAGACCAAGTCGCTTCAACTGCTCGCGGAGCAGTTCTCGCTTGCGGGTGTACCGGTGTTCCTCGCCGATCTCAAAGGCGACCTGTCCGGGATGGCGACGGCCGGCGAATCGAACGAACGCATCGCCCAGCGTGCTTCTGACACCGGCTGGAACTGGAAGGGCGCGGCGTGCCCGGTCGAGTTCCTGAGTTTGTCCGGCGCGCGCGGCGCCCAATTGCGCGCCACGGTGTCGAGCTTCGGCCCTCTGTTACTCGCGAAGGTGCTGGGCTTGAACGAGACACAGACGAGCGTGCTCACGCTGGTGTTCAAGTTCAGCGATGACCAGAAGCTGCCGCTTATCGACTTCGCGGATTTGAGATCGGTGCTCCAGTACTTGAGCTCCGACGCGGGCGAATCGGCACTCGCGCCTTACGGCGGCATGTCCAAGGCCACGGTCGGCGTGCTACTGCGCGAAATGGTCGTATTGGAGCAGCAGGGCGCCGGCGCGTTTCTGGGAGTGCCCGAGTTCGAGCTGGAGGACCTGCTGCACGTGGAACGTGACGGCACGGGCCTCGTGTCCGTGCT
>JANNKI010000127.1:0-3217 GCA_031396225.1 bacterium
CACGAGCATCTCCAGCGAGCCCCAGCGCTCGCCGAGCGCGTTCGCCACGGCATCGATCTGCGCGTCGTCGGTCACGTCGCAGGGCAGCACGAGCGTGCCCGGCAGCGTGGCGGCCAGCTCCTCGACGCCCGCCTTGAGGCGCTCGCCGGCGTAGGTGAGGCAGACGGCCGCGCCGGCCCCGTGCAGCTGTCGTGCGATGGCCCAGGCCAGGCTGCGATGATTCGCCACGCCCAGCACAAGGGCGTGCTTGCCGGTGAGGTCGAGGGTGAACATGGGAGTTGCTCCTTTACAGGGTCATACCGGCTTCTGCTTCTGCCACACGCGGATGGGCAGGATGATCACCTGGATGCCGACGAACTGCAGCCGGCGCTGGATGCTGAACGCGGTTTCGTGGTGCAGCGTGCGCGTGAACACGGTCTCGCGCTGGAACACGAGCTGGCCGGCAAACACGATGGAGCGGCGGAACTCCTTTTGCAGATCGTGGCAGATCTGCTCCAACTCCTCGATCAGGTCGGTGCCGAGCGTGAAGCGGTACTCCGCGTAGAACCCCATCTTCTGCGCCAACTCGACATACTGCTCGAGGTCGCGCTGCACCTTCTGCTCCAGCGCCACCACGCTCTCGGTGCCCTTGAACTGACCCGAGTCGACGAGGCCCACGGAGACGAACACCATGTTCTTGAAATGGCGCGGGAACATGCGCTGCACGGTGAGCAGCGTGTGGATGCCGAGCCCGGCGTAGGACTCCACCAGCACCACCGCGGTGGGCCCGTCGGGCGCCAGCTCGGGGGCGTGTTCGCGATCGGGCATGGGCAGGTCGGAGAGCACGTCGTCCAGGCTCTTCAACACGCCGCGCACGCGGAGGTAATGCGCGCGCACCACCATGCACAACAGGATGAACGCGCCGGTCACGGCCAACGTGAGCCAGCCGCCCTGCGTGAACTTGATCACCGACGTCACCACCAGGATGCCGCCCGTGACCACGGTTCCGAGCCCCGCCAGCAGGAACCGACGCCGCCAGTGCGCCTCGGTGCGCCGGACTTCCCACCAGTGTCGCACCATGCCCAGCTGCGACAGCGTGAACGTGAGGAACACGTTGATCGAGTACATGACGATCAATAGCTTCACCGCGCCGCCCGTGTAGACGAGCGTGGCGATGGCCGCGAACCCCATCGTGAGGATGCCGTTCTGCGTGACCAGGCGCTCGGACAGGTGCGCGAAGCGCTTCGGTACCCACTGGTCCACGGCCATGGCGGCCAACGTGGCGGGACCGGCGACGAATCCCGTCTGCGCTGCCACGAACAGCAGCGCGCCCTCGCTCAGCAGCGTGAAGATCACGACGCCCGTGCCGATGGGCAGGCCCCACAGCATCCAGTCGCGCGTGAGCACCGACCACAGCGAGGCGTTCAGCGTGCGGCCGGGTTCGTGCGTGACGTCGTTCAAGAGGTAGCACAGCAGGATGCCGCCAGCCGTGAACGCGAGCGACGCGGCCATGTACGTCATCGTGCGCTTGCCGGTCTCCACGCGCGGCTCGCGCAGGATGCCGGTGCTGTTGGACACCGCCTCGATCCCGGTGAACGTGCCGCCGCCCAGCGAGAACGCGCGCAGGAACAGCGCCAACACGCCGAGCATCCCCAGTTCCGTGGTGGCCGCACGCGTATCCGCCACGGTGGCGGTCATCATGGGCGCGAAGTCACCCAGGTGCGTGACGATGCCGTAAGTGATGAGCGCGAAGTGGGTGAGCACGAACGCCACGAAGATCGGCATGAGCACCGACACCGATTCCTTGAGCCCGCGCAGGTTGAGGGCGGTCAGCCCGCCCACGAGCAAGACCTCCGCGGGCACCTTCCAAGCTGTGTGGCCGGGGGGAAGGAACGAGAAGATCGCATCCACGCCGGAGGCCACCGAGATGGCGATCGTGAGCACGTAGTCCACCACCAGCGCGCCGCCCGAGATCACGCCCGGCGTGGTTCCCAGCAGCTTGGTGGCGACCAGGTAACCGCCGCCGCCGCTCGGGAACAGCTCGATGATCTGGGTGTAGGACGCGGAGATGAGGAAGACGGTGAGCACCATGGCCACCGTCAGGTAGAGTGCCAGGTGCGTGTGCGAGCCGAGGGCGAGGAAGGCTTCCTCGGGGCCGTAGGACGAGGACGAGAGTCCGTCGGACCCCAGTCCCACCCAGGCGAAGAACGCGATCAGCGCGAGCTGGTGATGGATCCTCGGGTCGAAGAGGTTCTTGCGACCCCCGAGGATGAGGCCCCGCAATCGTTCGAGCACCGGGGCAACCTATGGGATTGTCCGCACTCTTTCAAGCAACCCCACCGGAGCGGAACCGCTTGCGACGGATGCTCGCCATGGCCCTGACCCTCACGCTCGCCGCCGCCACCGCGGCCGGCGACCGTGTGGCCGCGCGCCCCGCCGTGCTGCCGAAAACTCCCGCGGCCCACCCGGGCACGGCCTCGCTGCCGCGCTTCACGCTGTTCGGCTGGGTGGCGCCGCCCGCCGACTCCACCACGCCGGCACGCTACGCCGAGCTCGCGGATGCGGGGTTCAACGTGACCGTGCTCGCGTGGGAGGACCCCGGCGTGGTCGAGCCGAACCTGGCGCGGCTCGAATACTCGGGCCCGCTCGGGGTGAAGAACCTGCTGCTCGACAACCGGCTCGACGACGTGCACGAGTCCGACCCTGCCTCGCTCGCCACGCTCGAACAGATCGTGGGCGCCTACCGCGACCATCCGGCGTTCCTTGGCTACTACCTGGGCGACGAGCCAGACGAGTCGCGTTTCCCGCGCCTGGCCGAGTGGTTCCGACTGCTCCGCGCGCACGACCCCGCGCACCCGGCGTGGAACAACCTGGCCGGCCGGCTTGCGTTCCCGACGCGCGACGCGTTCCTCGATCATCTGCGCGCGTATGCGTCGCAAGTTCAGCCCGCGGTGCTGTGCACCGACCACTACGATCACTTCGGCGGCGGCGAGCGCGGCGAGTTCATCGAGAACGTGGCCGGCACGGCACAGGTGGCGCGCGAGTTCGGCCTGCCGTTCTGGGGCATCGTGCTGCTCACCCGCCACGGCGGGTACCGCGAGATGAACGATCCGTTGCTCCGCTGGCAGGTGGCGCAGTGGCTGTCGTACGGCAGCACGGGCATCGGCTACTTCACGTACTGGACGCCCGCGCCGGACCCAGCGCTGGACTGGGGCGACGGCATGATCCGCTGGGGAAC
>JANNKI010000655.1:0-1883 GCA_031396225.1 bacterium
GAGTTCGTACCCGAGCAGCGCCAGGCGCACGTTGCCCCGCGGCGTCACCAGCACGAATCCCGGCTGGCTCCGGTCGCGTTCGGCGTCGAGCAATCCATAAAGCGCCACGATCTCGCCGGTTGGATCCGCGAGCGGCAGGTAGCCGGGCGTGCGTCCCCTCAAGCGATTCTCGATCACCTGCAACTTGTCGTAACACACCGCGACGGTCTGGACGCCGATCGAGGCGAGCACCTGCGCGACGGGTTCCACGCTCTCGAGTGAATCGCGCCCCTCCACGAAGAAGAGCATGACCCATTGGCCGCGCAGCGACGACAGTCGCACGGGCCGGCCCTGGAGCGTGAGCAGCTCGAAGTCCGGGGCGCGCTCGCCGACGGCGACGCGCGTGGTGACGCGGCCGCGCGCGGGCGCGGCCTGAGTCTGCGGCTTGGTCACCCCTGGCGTGGGTGGTGGTGTGGCGCCTGGGCGGGGCTTGAACTCGCTCTGGGCGAACGCGGTGGACGCCACGGCGAGGGTGAGCAGCCAGAGCAGCGGGACCTGCACGCGCCGGGGCATGGCATCTCCTTCTGCTTGGACCACATCCACTCGGATGCGGTCCGCCTGGGCGCGTCGCGGCGGGAGCCGGACCTAGGCGCGCCCCTTGAGCGCCGGGGTCCGCTCGACCTCGGCGCGCAGCGCCGCGAGCGTGCGCTCGGACGTCTGCGGCGGGATCGAACACCCCGGTGCGAACAGCCATCGCCTGCCGCCGGTCGCCTCGAGCGCTCGGTGGTAGGCAGCGATCGCAGCCTCGGGTCCCCGCTGCAACTCCAGCTCGTGGCCGATACCTCCCACGACGGCGCCCGGCAGGCGCGCGAGACACTCGGCGAGAGTGGGATTCCCGGGCGCGGTGGCGTCCCACGAGAACGCAGCCACGGGATAGTCGGCGAACTCGAACAGCAGTGCGTCGCCCTTGCACACGTGCAGCATGTGGTAGGGCGATGGGCCGGCCGCGGCGAGCAGGCGCAAGTCGTATGGGCGCGACCAGCGACGAAGCGTGGCCACGTCCACGAACGAGCGCGAGCCCCAGTCCACCGTGGCCAGGTAGATGCCGTCCGCGCCCGCGCGCATGACCGCCGAGACGTAGCGCTCGAACGTTCGGGTCACGGCTTCGATCGCGCGCGCCACCCGCTCGGGCTCGAGAGGCAGCAGTACCCGCAGGGCCGCGGGCGGCTCGGTGAGCTCGGCGAGGATCGCGAGCGGCGTGAACACCGTCTGGAGCAACGGCACCTCGGCGGGCAGCTCGGCACGGAGCATTCGCACGGCCTCGAGTTGCTCGCCGAGCGCGCCCTGGTCGTGGGGCTGCTCCTGGATGAGGTCCCAGTCGGCGGGCGCACGCACCGGCCACTTCGCCACCGTGGGCTTTCCGTCGGGCACTCCCGGGTAGTCGTAGCGCACGCCCCAGGGCTCGACGTGATAGTGCTTGCGTGGGTTGAGCTTGACCCAGTCCCACGCGAAGCGCCGCCAGCGCTCGAGCGTGTGCGCGACCAACTCACCGGCCGAGGACTCGCGGTGGTAGACATGCCCCCAGAAGGAGACGGGCGGGCGGTCCACGGCCCCACCCTGAAGTGCCGCCAGCACCCGGTCGCGGCTCGTCATGACCCAAGGCTAGACCCGCGGACCGCGTGGGACAACCCGAATCCCGCTCGCCACGACTCGGAGCCGGGCGATGGGCTCGCGAGCCGGTCGCGCGCGGGATAGCATCCGGCGATGCGACGGCGACTGGGAACCGGGCTGGCGGTGCTGGCGGTGGCTCTGGCCGGATGTGCCCGGGTTCCGGAGGGGACCACTTCGGGCATCGCGGGCGATAGCCTGTCGGACGCTGCCCACATCGCCGCCGACCGCCCGGA
>JANNKI010000003.1:0-1595 GCA_031396225.1 bacterium
GGCGCGTCGGGGAAGTTGACGGGCACCACGAGCGAGCGGCCGGTGGCGGCCACCAGCGCGACGCGTTTGTACTCGTCACCCGCGGTCACGATGCTGGCCGGAACGCCGGCTTCGGTCGCGAGCTTCGCGGCCTGCAACACCTCGAGCATCTCGTCGGCCACCAAAAGCACCGGCTGCTCGCCCGCGATGACCGGCTGGAGTGCTGCCCAGGTGAGGTTCTCGGCAACGCGCTCCACGCCGTTCCGTCTCGCCGCCGTGGTGCGCGCGTCGCGATACCACCTGGCGTCCAGGAACACCTGGCGCAGCACCGAGATCGCGCCCATCAGCGAGCCCGGGTACTGGTTGCCGCGATTGGGCTCGAGCGCCATCACCTGTGCCGCGTCGGCGCGCAGCACGCTGGCATTCGCGCCAGCGTTGCCCAGCCCCACCAGCGCGCTGCTGCCGCGCACCAGCCCCTGGCGCGGCGCCACCTGCGCCGCGGTGAAGCCGGCCGAGCGCAGCGAATCGAGCTGCGCCGCGTCGAGCGGCAGGTTCTGCACCACGCGGTACTCGGCTCGCACGCCCGCCAGCTCGTGCACCGCGCCCTTTGGAGCTTCTGGCGCCCCTGGCGCCGGCCTGGCAGCGCCGAAGGGTCCGGCGCCAGCACCGCCGACCGCGGGAGCCGCCGGCATCACGAATGCGTCGATCAGGCCCGCGTACACCGTGAGGCTGTCGCCTTCCCACACGCGCGCGTCGGCCGGAATGGCCACGTTCGCGCCCACCGCGGTGATGATGCCGTCGCGCATCACCACCGTGCCGCGCGCGATCACCTGGCCGGGGGCGGGCACGATCCGCGCATTGCGGATGGCGTGCACGCGTGGCGTGGCCGCGAACGAAGGTGCGGCGCAGAGCATCGCTGCGACCGCGAGGCTCGCCAGCGCGAAGCGGCGGCGAAGCGAGCGGGAAACGCGACGGGACGGCTCAGCCGGTCGGGACATCGGGGTCACCTCGGGTCTGCGAACAGGAGGACGCGGCGAGCGACGGGGTGCGCACGAGACCGCGAGCCTCGGAGTGTAAGGAGCAGAGCGCGAAGGTTAGGGGCGCGTGAAATGGCGCTCAAGACCGGACAGCACCCGCGCCCCGAGCGCCGGACCGGCGTGCCGATTCCCGCCACGAATGCGGCCGGCGGGGGATCCACGAAGGCCGAATGCGGCCCGCGCGGGGTGCGTACCCGCTGCAAGTCCAGCCGAGCCACTTTTCAACGACCAACGCGCCGCCCATCGCAACAACGTCCGCGCCAAGCAACTAGCGCTCGCCTCGAGAGGTTAGGTCCTCTCGGGGCGAGTCCTGTTGGAGCGACACGAGCGGACAGAGGCGGGCGCGTTAGGATCATGAAGGGGCAGCCAAAGGGTAGCCACGACCTGCTGCTCGGGGTCCGGCCGAGTTGCTGGAGTCCACTGGCCGGGAGCTGTGATCATGACTGTTGACAACCCATCCGCCGCCGTGGAAGTGTGCCTGCCCATGTTCGCCCTCCTGCGCCCACTCGCTCCGACCGTACTCCTGCTCGCCTCGCTCTCCGGCCAGGCAGCCTCGGGGATCGTCCTCGCGCACGTCGC
>JANNKI010000007.1:0-5715 GCA_031396225.1 bacterium
GGTCGAAAGGGACCGGACCGGGGAGTGGATCATGACCTCACCTCCGGACACTGTGGGGGTCCGCCCATGAACGTCGTGCCGCAGCCGTTCTTCCTGGCCGTGGACTGGTGGGCCCTCGGCCCCGTGCTGGCACTCACCGCGGGCAGCCTCGTGCTGCTGCTGCTCGAGTTCATCCCGCCGCGAGCGAACGGCAACCGCGGCCCGATCGTGTCGCTGCTCGCGCTCGCAGCGGCCGCCTATGCCGTGTGGCGCGTGCGCGACGAGAAGCGAGCGCTGTTCGAGGGCATGTTCGTGCACGACGGCCTGACCGTGTTCTTCACGCTGTTGTTCTGCGCCATCGGCGCGGTGGCGGTGCTCATCTCGTGGGACTACGCCAAGCGCACGCGTATCGGCCTGCCCGAGTACTACGTGCTGCTGCTCACCTCGGTGCTCGGCATGATCGTCATGGCCGCCTCGAACGACCTCATCACCATCTTCCTTGGCCTCGAGCTCATGTCGTTGTCGCTCTATGTCATGGTGGGTTTCCGGCGGAACCAGCTCGAATCCAACGAGGCCGCACTCAAGTACTTCTTGCTTGGGGCGTTTGCGTCGGGGTTCCTGCTCTATGGCATCGCATTGCTCTACGGCGGCACCGGGACCACGAATCTCCAGGGGATCGGCGACTTCCTCGGCGATTCCCCGATCGGCAGGAACCCCCTCGTGCTGGCCGGTGGGCTGCTCGTGTTGACCGGTTTCCTGTTCAAGGTGGCCGCGGTGCCGTTCCACATGTGGACTCCGGACGCCTACCAGGGCGCGCCAACGAGCGTGACTGGGTTCATGTCCGCCGGTGCGAAGGCGGCGGGGTTCGCCGCGCTCCTGCGCATCCTGCTGCGTGCGCTGCCCACGCTCGCCGAGGAGTGGCAGCCATTGCTCGCGATGGTCGCCATGCTCACGATGACGGTGGGCAACGTCACCGCGCTGCTCCAGAACAACCTCAAGCGCATGCTCGCCTACTCGAGCATCGCGCACGCCGGCTACCTGCTGGTCGCGCTCGTCGCGGGGGGGATCGAGGGCGCGGCCGCGGCGGTGTTCTACCTGGCCACGTACGCCGCCATGAGCCTCGGCGCGTTCACACTCCTCACGATGATGGGGCGCGGCAGCGACGAGCCGGTGCTGGTCTCCGACCTCGCGGGGTTGGGTTTCCGAAAGCCCCTGCTGGGGCTCGCGCTGACGTTGTTCATGGTGTCGCTGGGCGGCATCCCGCCCACCGCGGGCTTCATGGGCAAGGTGCTGGTGTTCGGGGCCGCCGTGAAGGCCGGTCTCATCTGGCCGCTGGTGGTGGTGGGCGTCCTGAACAGCGTGGTGTCGGTCTACTACTACCTGCGCGTCACCGTGGCGCTCTACATGCGAGCCCCGGAGGGCGAGCCGGTCGAGCTGTCGCTCAATGCGCCGGCGGTGCTGGCCCTCGTGCTCACGGCGGCGGCCACGCTGTGGTGGGGTCTCCAGGCGCAGGGCCTGTGGCTGGCCGCTCAGCGGAGTGTCTCGGGCCTGCTGTAGCCCCGGCGAGTGCGTTCGCGTGCCTGGGATCCGGCGCAAGGCTCCGGCGTAGCGCCGCGCGGATCCGATGCGGGTCCTGACACGGGAATCGTCCACATACGCTCCCGGGTTCCTCTCGCCAGCCATCCCCCGATGGGCCAGTCCGAAGAACCCGGAAAGCATCTTGGTCGCGCACTGCGCGGGAACCCGGTCGAATCCCCCGCGCGCGCAGACCACGCTGATGGGGGATAAGCGTGAGATCGGGTCGGAACCGGAACGAGAATCTCAAGCGAGTGTCGATTCAAGAATCGAATCTCACAAAGCCCAGCATTGACCACTCGACACACGCTCAGCATCGGGTAAAATCCACCAAGGTCCCCCGCTGACCAGAAGAGGCCCATGTCTGAACACACGATGGGTCCTCCGACTCCCGACGGCCTGCTCACGGAGCTCTATGACGAGCTCCGTGCGCTGGCCGCCCGTCATCTCAAGGGAGAACGGGCGGACCATACGCTGGAACCCACCGCCCTCGTTCACGAGATCTACCTGCGCATGCAGGGGCGGCCGGGACTGAATCTCGCCGGCCGGACGCATTTCATGGCCGTGGCGTCCATCGCCATGCGACGCGTACTCGTGGACCATGCCCGCTCGCGCCGGGCCTTGAAGCGGGGCGCGGGCGCCACGCACGTCTCGGTCGGGGAGGCCAACGCCATCACGCCGGACCGCACCCAGGACGTGCTGCTGGTGGACGCGGCGCTGGCCAAGTTGGCCCTGGTGGACCCGCAGGCAGAGCGCATCGTGGAGATGCGCTTCTTCGCCGGCATGACCGAGGTCGAGATCGGGCACATCCTGGGCGTCAGCGACCGCTGGGTGCGAAAGCAGTGGGCGTTCGCCCGCGCCTGGCTGCGCCGGGAGCTCGAGGCGGAGTAGCGCCCGGAGGGCCAGCCCAACTTCGCGAGCGAAGTCGTTGGAGAGCCAGGATCCGGTCGCTCGAACGGGCGAAGTTGCGTTAGCGGCCCCGGGCAAGCCGGCGGCGCCGTTCTCCGGAGTCGAGCGCGGCACGCTCGCGTCCCACCGGGAGCAGCACGAGCGAGTCGCGGCGCGCGATGGCCAGTGAACGCGCGTAGGCCAGGTGGTCGCGCGCGGACTCGCGGTTCGCGGTGCCGCCAAGCAGGTCGAATCGGGCGCGTTCCAGCATCCCACGCCTCAGCCGGTGAAAGCTCGCCTGGCGCGGCAGACTCGTGGCCGAGAACGCGGCCGACGTCTCGCGCAGCCGGACCTCCGCGGAGTCGAGCCATGCGCTCTCGCCCGCGCTGCGCGCCAACTCGAGGCACGGCACCGCCTCCTCCATTCGGTACCAGGCGCGCAGTGGCGGGGCCGCGGTGGTGCCCGCCAGCACGCGGCGTGCGGTGTCGAGATCGTGCAGTGCGGTGAGGAGCCGCCGCGTGCGTGAGCGAGCGTCGGGGTCGAGCCGAGCCCGGGCGAGCTCCAGGCCGGCGGCTTCCTCGCGAGTCTCCGCGAAGACGCGCGGCCGATCCGGACCGCGGTAGTCCGCGCTCGCGCGCAGATAGCGCCCGGCCGTGTCGAGCCAGGCCACGGAGCCGAGCTGTTCGCCGAGCGTGCGATACGCGCGACCCCGCTCGAACAGCAGCGAGCCGAACGCCGGCCAGTCCTGCGCGAACGAGCCACGGCGCGCGTACGCCGAGTCGGACCACACCGTGGCCCGACGCGCGATCTCGGCCGAGCCGCGGAACCGGGCCAGGTCCGTGGTCACCTCGGCGAGCGAGTTGAAGCAGTAGCCGAAGCGATGCCGGATCATCTCGTGGTCGGTGAGTTCGCCCGGGGAGCGCGGCCGGCCCCAGCGACGCCTGAGATCCGCCAGCGAAGCCTGTGCGTGACCGATGGCCCGCTGCAGTACATGCGGCCGGCCCCACAGCCGGTGCAACGACAGGTGCGCGACGGCGAGCAGGCTCGAGAGCTCCTCGTTCGAGATCTCGGCGTTCCCCAGTTCGGCGACCTGTTGGTCCCGAAGGCTCCCCGGCAGGGTGTCGAGCGGAGTCGACAACGCATGCTCCAGCGTGACGATCGCCTGGCGCGCGGGTCGCACGTCCCAGGCGAGCTCGCCCAGCAGGAACTCCGCGGTGCCCAGGTCCTTCTCGAGCCGGCGCATGAGCACCGGCAGGTGTCGCAGCGGCGGCACCTGCCCGAGCAGTACGCGTGCGCGAGTGAGCAGGTCGATGACCTCGCGCAGCCGTTCGGGGGAGCGATCGCCGTCATACAGGATGGGCGTGGCCTGAACGATGAGCATCTCGGCCTCGCGGTAGGTGGCCCGCACGCGCTCGCGAGGCACGGTCCGTTCGCCGCCCAGGAGCCACGCGCCGACCACCGCGCCCGCCACCAGCAGGATCGCCACCGAGGCGGTCAGCATCTGCCGGTGCGCCGACCAGCGCACCATCCGGCGCACCAGGCTCGCGCCGCGCGCACGCACGGTTCGGCCCTCGATTCGCCGGCGGAGGTCGTCACCGAGCGCGCCGGCGTCCGGGTAGCGATGGCGAGGATCCTTCTCGAGCGCCATGCTGACGATGCGCTCGATCGGGCCGCGGAGTTCCGGCGAGGCCTGCCCGAGCGGCGGCGGTTCGAGCGTGAGGATGGACACGATCGCCCGGTGGAGCGACAGCGACGACGCCTCGTAGGGCAGCCGGCCCGCCAGCACCTCGTACGCGACCATGCCGAGCGAATAGACGTCCGAGGCGGGACCCACTCCGGCGGGCTCGGCCTGCACCTGTTCCGGGCTCATGTATTGGGGTGTGCCCACCAGCTGCCCGGTGCGCGTGGCCAACTCGGTGGGGCGCTCCTCGCCCGCCAACAAGCGGGCCACGCCGAAGTCGAGCACCACGGGGCGGCCGTCGGCGCGCACGAGGATGTTGGACGGTTTCAAGTCTCGGTGCACCACGCCGCGCGCGTGCGCGTGCTGCACCGCGTCGCAGATCGCGGCCAGCAGCGCCAGGCGGCTCGGCAGGGGGAGTGCCGTGGCCTCGATGTATTCGAGCAGCGGACGGCCCTCCACGAACTCCATGGCGATCCATGGCTGCGGCACGCCGCCGGGCCCGATGCTCTCGCCCACGTCGAGCACGTGTGCGATGCCGGGGTGGTCCAGGCGCCGCAGGATCTCCGCCTCGAGTCGGAAGCGCTCGCGCAGCTCCGGGGACACCGCACCCGCGGCAAGCAACTTGACGGCCACGAGGCGTCCGTCGAGTTCGGCGAGATTCACGACTCCCATGCCGCCGCGCCCGAGCTCGCGCACCAGCCGGTAGGGGCCCAAGTGCCCCTCGCGAGGCTGCGCGAGATCCGCGAGCGCCTCGCTTCCGTCGAGCGGCGAGTCGAGGACGGAGTCCGGTTCGCCGTGCACGAGGAACAGCTCCAGCACGTCGCGGCGCAGCACGTCGTCGCCCCCGCACGCCGTGGCCAGGAATCCGGCGCGGCGGCCGCGCGGCACGTCCAGCGCGTCGAGGAAGACCTGCTTGATGCGCTGATGTCGCGCGGAGGCGGGGAGGTCATCCGGAGGCGAGGGCATCAGTGATTCTCCCACGTGCCGGGGGTGACGAGCTCCACAGAGTGTCCACCCGGGTCGCGGAAGTAGAGGCTCCGCCCGCCGCGATCCCAGTCCACTCGGCTCTCCACGCTCACGCCGTGCTGCGCCAACCAGCGTTCCCATGCGTCGAGGTGCTCCCGAGCGACGCCGAGCGCCACGTGCAGCGGACCCTGGCCATCGTGCGGCGGGATCCAGCCCCCCGGCCAGCGGACGCCATCGGTGGTGGCCCCGCGGCGAAACAGCAGCAACACGGTGCCCCCGCCGGCGTCGAACGCGACCAGCCGTTCGTTCCCGCTCATCATGCGCAGCCGCAGGACGTCCCGGTAGAACGCCGCGGCGGCGGGAAGGTCGTCGAAGTAGAGCGCGGACTCGACCAGCGTCTGGATCGGCGGCGGCGGGTCCGGGGGCGGTGTTCCACTCGGCAAGGACATGCGGCCTCCCGCGGCCGCGAGGCCGCGCGGGGAAGTCGCGAGGGCCCCGGGGGGATCGGCCGGTGGGCCGCGGGTGATCGCGTCGTGCGTCCGGCGTCAGCGCGCCGGGCTCGTCAGGTTGAGGTCGAGGGCGGCGGGACGGCGGAAGCGGATCCGGAAGCCGGCAAGCCGCCCGGG
>JANNKI010000015.1:0-4053 GCA_031396225.1 bacterium
GCTTCATAAGCTCGTTCTCGTCGCCGGGCGGGCGCGACGAGGGGCTGGAGTGCGACGCCAGGAGCTTCGCGCCATTGGTCGTGATGTGGTCCCGGGACTTCAACGGTCCCGGCCGTGTGGATGCGATCGAGGTGGATCCCCAGACCTGTCGCTGCGGCGGCGTGACTCCGGCCCGGCGTTCGACCTGGGGCCAGGTGAAGGCCATCTACCGCTGATATGGAGTGACCGGCTCGTGCCCGACGCCGCTGGCCGCGCCCCTCGGGCGGCCGGCGGCGCAGGGCCCGCGAGCCCTCAAGCGTTGATTCCCCGGTCCGCGGCCGCGCGCGCGAGGCGTGCGAATTCATCGAGCGTGAGCGTCTCACCGCGGCGCGTGAGCGCGATGCCGGCTTGGCGCCCCAGCCGCTCCACCGACTCACGTGGCAGGCCGAGCGCGTTCTCGAGCGTGTTGGCCAGCTGCTTCCGACGCTGCTGGAACGAGGCGCGGATGATGCGGAACAACAGCGCCTCGGGCGCTTCCACGGGCGGATGGTCGCGAAGGAAGAAGCGCACCAGCATGGAGTCCACGTCGGGCCGCGGCCAGAACGCGCCCGAGCGCAGCGTCATCAACGGCTCCATCAGCGCGTGATAGCGGGCGAACAGCGTGAGCGCGCCGTACTCGGGCGTGCCCGCGGCCGCGGCCAGCCGCTCGGCGTATTCCTTCTGCACCAGCAGCACCGCGCTCCGCACCGACTTCCGAGACGCAAATAAATGCTCGAGGATGGGGGTGGTGACGTTGTAGGGGATGTTGCCCACCACCACCAGCCGGTCGACCCCATGCGCGGCCGCGGCGGCCGCGAGATCGAACTCCAGAAAATCGCCCTCGACGATGGTGATGCGCGGCACGTCGCCGCACTCCTCGCGCAGGTAGGCGGCCAGGCCCTTGTCCAACTCGACCGCGATCAGGTGGCGCACGCGCCGGGCGATGCGCAGCGTGAGTGCCCCGACGCCGGGTCCGATCTCCACCGCCACGTCGTCCTCGCGCAGGTGCGCGTGCTCCACGATGCGCTCGGCGATCTCCTCGCGCACGAGGAAGTTCTGCCCGAAGCGCTTGAGCGGCGAGAGCCCGCGCGAGGCCAGAGCGTCCTTCACGCGCTGGAGCTCGCTGCCGCCCGACTCGCGCTCGGCCCGCTCGCGCACGTATTCCGACGCTCGCGGCCGGTGCGGATCGCGGGGAGAGGGGCGGGGCATGCGGCGAGTGTCGGCGATGGCGACGGGGTCGGGCAAGCGCCGCCGGCGGGTCAGGCCTGCCGCACCCCGCGTGCGTACTCCAGCGCGTCGCGCGCCATCTCGCGCGCGTAGCGGTCGTCCGAGCGCGCGGCCAGGTCGCACAGCGCGTCATGGCCCTCGCCGCCGATCGCGGCCAGCGCGTAGGCCGCGTGATGCCGCACCCACCACGAGTGGTCGCTCACGCACGCGGCGAGGGACTCCACCGCGGGTGAGGCCGAGAGCCTGCCCAGGGCCTGCGCCGCCATCGCGCGCGCCGGCCAGCACTCGTCGGTGAGCACCATGGCGAGCGCCGGGATCGCTTCGCCCATGCCCAGGCGGCCCAGGGCGCGGGCCGAGGCCACGCGCAGTTCCAGGTGCGGGCTCTTGAGGCGGGCGGTGATGCTGCTGCGTGCCGATTGGCAGCGCGCCATGCCCAGCGTGTCCACGCAGGCACACTCCAGGCGCGTGTCGTCGAGACCACGTTCGAGCGCGGCGATCAGCAGCGCGCGCGCGCCGGAGCCGTAGGCACGCAGCAATCCCGCGAGCGCCGGCAGCGGACGGCTCGAGAGTGCGCCCGGATGTTCGAGCAGCCAACGGAGCGCACGCAGGTCGCGATGGCGCGCCAACGCGCGCGCGGCGGCGAGCCGCACGCCCTCGGGCCCGCGCACCAGCGCTCGGCGCAGCACGCGGCGCGCGCGCAGCTCGGGCAGCAGCCCCAGCCGGCGTGCGGCCAGCTCGCGCCGAGCCGACAATTCGTCGCTCGCCAGCACGCGGCGCTCGTGTTTCAGATGGGCGCCTTTCAGAAGCACCCGGGCAAGCTGGCGCCGTTCGCGCATGCGCAGCGTGGCGGCGATGGCCTCGAGCGCTTCCCAGAACGCCTCGTGCCCGGTCCGGGCGGCCGCGAGGCGCAGGTCCTGCGCCGGCACGCGTCCCGAGACACGCCCGACCAACAGGCCGAACAACTCGCCCGCCCGCATGCGGGCTTCGTTCCGCTGGCCGCGATGCGTGGAGCGCACGAGCAGGGCCACCAGAGCCACGGCCGTGAGCGGTACGGCGAACACGAGGAGCAGCATGAGCCAGGAGGGTGGGGTGGACGCGGGCATGGTGTTCATGTTCTCGGCGCGGCCGCGGCGACCTTGATGGGTGATAATCCCCCGGTTGCGAACGCGTTCTCCCGCGCTGAGCCGTTGACAGGGGGAGAAGCTCGCTCGTAACATTTTCTCCCCTCTGGCCTGCCCCCCCTCGCCACCCAGGAGCGCCCTCTGGTTTCCCCGGTCCCCGCGCCTCACGCCGCCCCCGTCCGCGCGGCTGCGCCCGAGACACCATTCTTCATGCAGGTGGAGGGGTCACCCGTCTACGCGGTGTTTCACGAAGCTGCCCCGGGCCGTCCGGACCCGGACCCCGACCCACGCTCTGCGTGGGTGCCCCGGGCGGGTGAGCGCGCGCGCGTGTCCCCCCCGGTGCTGGTGCACGTGCACGGCTTGGGCGTGGAGCAGATCACGCTCTACCGGCAGGAGGTCCTGGCGGCGCGCGCGGCCGCCGCGCGCGGGATCCCGGTGCTGCGCTACCACTCGCGCGGGCACGGGGTCTCGGCGGGCAGCTCGGCCGACGTGACGCTCGAAACACTCGTGACCGACGCTCGCGCCGCGGCCGACGAGGCGCGCCGCCGCAGCGGTCGCTCGCACGTGGTGTGGTTGGGAGTGCGACTCGGCGCGCTGGTGGCAGCACTCGCTGGCGGCCCCGGCTCGGGACGCTACGACGCGGAGGGCTTCATCCTGTGGGAGCCGGTGGCAGGAGCGGACGTCTTCTTCCGGCAACAGCTCCGCACGCTGCTCTTCTCGCAGGTCGCCGGCGGCAGGAAGCCCGACGCCACCGTGGACCAGTTGCTCGACCGCCTCGATCAGGAGGGCAGCCTGGATGTGTTCGGCTACGTGCTCCAGCGCTCACTGGTGCGTAGCTTCGCGGACCAATCTCTCGCCGCCGCCCTCACCGGGACTCGCGTGCGAGTGCTGCTGGCGCAGGTGCAGGCGCGCGCCCGGCTGGCACCGGCGCACGCGCAGTTGGTGGACGCGCTCGGGGGCGCCGCGCTAGTGACCACTGCGCAGATCCAGCAGGAGCCGGGCTACCAGCTCATGTCCAACCCGGCGTGGACCTCGGACGAACTGACGCGCGTGACGATGGAGTGGCTCGATGCCCTGGCGTGAGACCGCGGCCGAACTGGACCGCGCGCGCGCAGAGGAGCCGGTGATGGTGCCCACTGCCGCGGGCACGCTGTTCGGCATCTACACGCCGCCCGATCCCGCCGCGCCAGCGGCGCGGCATTGCGTGATCCTGTTCACCCGCCCGCGCTCGCACCGGAACCGCATGTGGGTCGAGGGCGCCCGCCGGCTGGCCGCGCGTGGGTTCGGCGCGTTTCGCTTCGACTACCACGGAACCGGCGACTCCGAGGGCGAGAGCAGCTTCCTGGACCCGAACCGACCCTACCGCGAAGACACCCATGCCGTGCTGGCCGCGTTGCGCGAACGCTTCGGACACGAGCGTTTCCTGCTCGTGGGCGCGTGCTTCGACGCGCGCACGGCGCTGTCGGCGTTCGCGGACGACGGCGCGTCCGTGGACGGACTGGTCTTCTTCGCCGCCCCGCTCATGGAACTCGAAACGCTGGTCAAGGCGCACGCCGATCGCAAGGACTGGACTCATATCTTCCGGGCACTCGGCAATCCCGAGAACTGGCAGACGCTGGGCGACCCGAAGCGCTGGCGCTACATGGCCACCGTGCTCGGTCGCGTGGCGCGCGGCGGCGGCAAGGGC
>JANNKI010000028.1:0-3024 GCA_031396225.1 bacterium
TCCGGCGACCCGATCGCAGGCACGGGCTGGATCGACTCGGCGCCTTCCGATCGACGCCTGCTGCTGAGTTCGGGCCCGGTGGATCTGTCCCCGGGGCAGAGCCAGGAAGTGGACTACGCGATCGTCATCGGGCAGGGGATCAATCGCCTCTCGTCCATACTCTCGCTGCGCTGCGACGACGATGCGATCCAGGCATTCCACGACCGCACGTTCTCATCGCCGCTGCCGGACGAGCCGGCGTGTGCCCAACTCGTCAATTGCCCGCGCCCGGCCGCCTACTGGTACCAGCAGTTGGCGCTGGGGGGCGGCGATTTCACGCCGGGCCAGCTCGCCGAGATCGCGCGGCGCGTGGATGCCGCATCGTTCTTCCTCGAGTGGGGCGCCGATCCGCTCGCCTACCTGGGCGCCGCGCTCGATCCCGCAGCTGGAACGTCACCGCAAGCGCTGGCGATTCGGGAGTTCGCGGGCCTTCTGTGCAACGTCGCGGTCAGCGCCCCTCCCATTCTTCCGGCGGGCAGCCAGCGGATCTTCCTCGATCTTGGAACCCCGGTCGCGTGCTCCGGGCTCGCCGCCCAATCCATTCAGGCGCTGGCGTCAACGGCTTTCCGCGGATTGTCGGACGCCTCGTACCTGGATGTCGGGCCCAACCCGCCAGCCCTCGTGGGCGTGGATGTGGGTATGCCGCTGTGGGGTGGGGCCGCCGGGTACGCGCAGGACTTGTTCGGCTCATCGATCCCGAGCGGGTCGCCCAACACTCACACGGTCGAGATCCGGTTCACGGGCGGCGCGACGGGGCAATACGCCTACCGCTACCTGCGCACGCTCGACGGAAACGGAATCCGCGTTTACATGATCCAGGACTACGTCCCGGTGCCTTGGACGATGTGGGACATCGACACCAACACACAGCTGAACGGCGCGTTCCTCGAAAACGATTCGGCTCCGAACGAGAACGGCATGTGGGATCCGGACGACTCGGCTCAAGGCGGCCGTGAGTTGCTGTGGGTCATGGACTCGGCGTACAGCGGCGATGCCACTGCCAACCCGAACTACTTCACCGATCCCCTTCTACGCGACGCACTCGGCGGCCAAGTCGATTTCCGCTACGTCCTGTGGCCGAGGTTGATCGCGGCTGGTGCAACGATCGACCATGGCGACCGGTTCCGTTTCACTTGGGGCGGGATCGTCCCCGGCCCCAGCGTCGATGCGATGTTGTTCCAACTCGCCGCACTCGCCCCCGGCGATCCGGCGGCGGAGCAGGGCTACGGCGACATCGCCAATTGCCTCTCGGACGTCAATGCCGGCATCGGCATCGGCGAGACGTGCGATGGACCCACGGCGACCACCATCTCGCTGGTCGGGACCGATGTCGCCGGGGACCGCGTGACCGTCACCTGGCACGCGGGCGGGAGCCCGGCATCGCTCATACAGGTCGAACGTCGCGAGGGTCAGGGCGAGTGGGCGAGCGTGGGCGACGTTGCGCCCGACGGACGCGGCCTGATCGTGTTCGAGGACGCGCAGGTCATTCCCGGACACACCTACGGCTATCGAGTGCGCTTGACCGGTGCGAGCGGCGTGCAGTGGGCAGGCGAGACCTCGGTGGTGGTGCCGTTGCGCAGCGTTCTGGGCCTGGGAGGTTTCCATCCCAACCCGGCCGGGCGCACGGCACAACTCGCCTTCTCGCTGGCGAGCCACCAGCCCGCGACGCTGACTTTGTTCGATGTGGCCGGGCGGCGGCGCTTCTCGCGTGAGGTGGGGGCCCTGGGGCCGGGACCGCACCTCATTCCGCTCGACAGCGGCGAGCCGCTCTCCAGCGGAATCTACCTGCTGCACCTGACGCAGGGCGGCCACACCGTGACCCGAAGGGCCGTGGCCGTTCGCTGACCCCAAGCGGGCGGCCTGCTTCCGCGCTCCACTGCGTCAGCGCTTCTCGCGCAGCCCCGCCAGCCAGGCCCCCAGCGTGTCGCGCTCTGCGTCCGTCATGCCCGTGAGGTTGCCGAGCGGCATCGTGGCGGTTTCGACCGTCCGCACCTGCACGCGGGTCGCGAGCGCGCGCAGGCGATCCGGGGTGTCGAGCTTCACGCCGCTCGGAGCCTCCGGGAACGACGGATTCGAGGGGTGGTCGGAGTGGCACGAGACGCAACGGCGTTCGATGATCGCGTACGCCTGCTCGTCCGGCACACGGATGTCGAGCGCCGTGGCGGCAGACGTCCTGCCCGCGCCCGGGCGCGCCGTCAAGACAATGGCCGCGAGCAACGCCGCGCCGCCCGCGACGACGACGCGCCAGTCGCTCCGGCCTCGCGCGTTCATCACGACCTTGAGCGCCACGCCCGCGCCCGAGACCAGCAGCAGCACGAGCCAGCCGAGCGGGTGGCCGTAGCCCGAGGGGAAGTGCTGGCTCATCATCATGAACAGCACCGGCAGTGTGAGGTAGTGGTTATGGGTCGAGCGCCGCTTCGCCAGCACGCCCGGGCCCGTGTCCACGGGCTCGCCCGCGCGCGTCTGGGCGAGCATCCTCCCCTGCCCGGGGATGATCACGAACGCCACGTTCGCCGTCATGATCGTGCCCAGAATGGCGCCCGTCAGGAGCCAGGCCGCGCGCGCGCCGAACACGCTCGTGAGCCCGATCACCACACCGGCCAGCGCCACCGACAGCACGACCGCCAGCAGCCACGGCCGGCGTGCGAGCGGCGAGCGACAGGCGAGGTCGTACACGAGCCAGCCCGCCAGCAGCGCGCCGAGCGACACCGCCACGGCGGCGCCGTGCGAGAGCCGCGAGCCGCTGTCCTGGAGCAGGGCGCGGTCGCCCAGCCAGTACACCACGGCGAGCAGGAACACGCCCGAGAGCCAGGTGGTGTACGACTGCCACTTGAACCAGTGGAGCGTGGGCGGCATTTCTTCGGGGCGGAGCGAGCGACGCTTCACGACCTCGTAGAAGCCGCCGCTGTGTACCATCCACAACTCGCCCGCGACCGCGCCCTCGCGGACCTTCCGCGGGGCTTCGAGACTCGAATCCATCCACAT
>JANNKI010000078.1:0-3647 GCA_031396225.1 bacterium
CGATGACTCGACACGCATCGTCGTTCCGCAATGCCCCGAGCGTGGCGACCAATGCGGCACAGAGTTCAGGCGAGAGCGCGTTGTGCGATTCGGGCCGGTTGAGCCACACGTGTGCCACCGCACCCTGCTGCTCGACCTCGACCAGCGCCATGCACGTCCTCGCTCTCAGGCCAACGCCAATGCCACCACGCCCGCTGTGAATGCCGCGGCGGCGACCAGCCGCCGCCGGCGTGCTCCCTCGCCCAGCACGCGTCCGCCGAGCCACGCGCCAATCAGGATGCTCACCTCGCGTGCGGGAGCGATGTGTCCCACGTCGCCGCGTGTGAGCGCGAGCAGGATAAGGATGTAGCTCAACGGGCTCAACAGCGCGATTCCCAGCACGCGCAGTCGTTGCGTGCGCCACAGCTCGGCGATCTCGTGCCGCGCGCCCAGCGCGGCCGGCGACAGCAGCGCCACGCGCACCACCTCGCCGCCCCAGTAGAACACCAGCGGGGGGATCGCCGCGCGTTTGACCGACCAGCCATCCCAAAGCGTGTAGATGGCGATCGCCACGCCCGTGGCGAGCCCGTAGCGCACACCCGGCCCGAGCGCGGCCATGCTCACACCCGCAGGGCGGCCCATCGTGACCAGCACGCCCGCCGCCACGAGCAGCGCTCCCGTCACCGACAGCGGCGTGGGGCGCTCGCCCAACAGCGCGACCGCGCCCGCCGTGGCGAGCAGCGGCCCGGTCCCACGCGCGAGCGGATAGACGAGCGACAGATCCGCGGCGCGGTAGCCACGCAGGAGCAGTACGAAATAGCCCACGTGGATGACGCCGCTGCCCACGATGAGCGCCAGGGTTCCGGATTCGGGCCGCCATACGCTCGAGGCGAGCAGCGCGAGCGCGAACGGCGCGTATGCCACCGACGAGATGGCGGTGAGCAGCCACAGGAGCGGCGCGCTGCGCACGTCGGGCCCGAGCTGCTTGGTCCACAGGTTCCAGGTGGCGTGCACGACCGCCGAGCCCAGCACCAGCAGCAGGACCTCGGGCGCCATGCCCCTATCCTAGTCCCCTGCCGCGAGTTGCCGCCAGCCATGCGCATGACGAGGAGTCACCTGGAGCCACGCAGTCGCGTTTCGTCGCAACCCCGTCCCCCGCGTGAACGTAGGCAGGCACAGACACGCGAGGGCGCGCCCGGGGCGCCTGGACCCCGCCCGGTCCTCGAGATCCTTTCCGGAGGTCGTCATGAAGTTCGCACCAACGCTCGCCGCCGCTCTGCTCGTGGCCGCGCCTCTTCAGGCGGCGGTGCTCGAGACCGAGGCGCACACGTTCCCGGTTTCGAAGAACCACCGCGTCCGGATCGAGTTCCCTGTCGGCGAGTTGCGCGTGGTGCCGAGCGACGGATCGCACGTGCGCTTCGAACTGCGGGTGCGCTGTCGCAGCCACAATGAAGTGCGCTGCGAGGAGCTGGCGAACCGGCTGCGTCTCGACAGCGACGACATGGGCGGCACGCTCCACCTGAAGCTCGACAACTACCCCAAGTGGAACAACAAGGGCTTCACCGTGATGGGCGTGCTGCACGTGCCGCCGGCACTCGCGCTGAAGGTCGAGATGGGCGTGGGCCAGTTGGAGATCGCCGGGCTCGAGGGCGACCTCGACGCGGACCTGGGCGTGGGCGAGGCCGACATCCGTGCGTCGCGCGCGAGGGCCGGCAGTGTCCGGGTGAGCGCGGGCATCGGCGACGCCAGCATCCGCGGCGGCGGCGCGAGCACGGAGCGCCACGGGTTCATCGGCTCGAGCGCCTCGTGGTCGGGCGGCAGTGGCCGCGCCGAGGTGCGGCTCAACGTGGGCGTGGGCGAGGCGACGGTCCGGCTGGACTAGTATTCCGGGAATGACGCCAGCTACATCCGGAACACGCCGAACTTCATCTCCGGGATGGGTGCGTTCAAACTCGCGGCCAGCGATAGCGCCAGCACTTCGCGCGTGGCGGCCGGGTCGATCACGCCGTCGTCCCACAGGCGCGCCGTGGAATAGTAAGGGCTGCCCTCCTCCTCGTACTTGTCGAGGATGGGCTGCTTGAACGTCTTCACCTCGGCATCGGTCATCTTCTTGCCGGACGCCTCGAGCCCGGTCTGTCGAACCTGCGCCAGCACGCTCGCCGCCTGCTCCCCGCCCATCACGCTGATGCGGCTGTTGGGCCACATGTAGAGGAAGCGCGGCTGGTAGGCGCGCCCGCACATGCCGTAGTTGCCGGCGCCGAAGCTGCCGCCGATCACCACGGTGAGCTTGGGCACCGCGGCGTTCGCCACCGCATGCACCAGCTTGGCGCCGTCCTTGGCGATGCCGCCGTGCTCGTACTGGCGACCCACCATGAAACCGGTGATGTTCTGCAGGAACAGCAGCGGCACGCCGCGCTGGGCGGCCAGTTCGATGAAGTGCGTGCCCTTGAGCGCGCTCTCGCTGAATAGGATGCCCTGGTTGGCGAGGACCGCCACCGGCATGCCCATCAGGTGCGCGAAGCCGCAAACGAGTGTGGTGCCGTAGCGGGCCTTGAACTCGTGGAATCGCGAACCGTCCACGAGCCGCGCCAACACCTCCTTCACGTCGTAGGGCGTGCGCGCGTCGCGTGGCAGCACGCCGTGCAGCTCGGCCGGATCGTACGCCGGCGCCTCGGGCGTACGCAGCGCAAGCGAGGCCCCGCGAGCGATCCCGAAATGCGACACGATCTCGCGTGCCATCTCGAGCGCGTCTGCGTCGTCGTCGGCCAGGTGGTCGGCCACGCCCGAGATGCGCGTGTGCACGTCGCTGCCGCCCAGCTCCTCGGCGGTCACTTCCTCGCCCGTCGCCGCCTTCACCAGCGGCGGGCCGCCGAGAAAGATGGTGCCTTGGTTCTTGACGATGACCGTCTCGTCGCTCATGGCGGGCACGTAGGCGCCCCCCGCCGTGCACGAGCCCATCACCACCGCGACTTGAGGCATGCCAAGCGCCGAGGCGCGCGCCTGGTTGTAGAAGATGCGACCGAAGTGCTCGCGATCGGGGAACACCTCCGCCTGGAGCGGCAGGAACGCGCCCCCCGAGTCCACCAGGTAGACGCACGGCAGCCGGTTCTCGAGCGCCACCTCCTGTGCGCGCAGGTGCTTCTTCACCGTCATCGGGTAGTAGGTGCCGCCCTTCACGGTGGCGTCGTTGGCCACCACCATGACGTGCCGCCCGTGCACCCTGCCGACGCCGGTCACGAGGCCCGCACCGGGCGCCTCGTCGCCGTACATGCCGTTCGCCGCGAGCGGCGAGAGCTCGAGGAACGCGGTGCCGGGGTCCAACAGCTTCTCCACGCGATCGCGCACGAACAGCTTGCCGCGCGACGCGTGGCGCTTCACCTGATCCGGGCCACCGCCCAGCTTGACGGCCGCGTGGCGGCGTTCGAGGTCGGCGGCGAGCGCGCGGTGATGCTCGGCGTTGGCCCGGAACTCGGCGCTGGTGGGATCGAGGTGCGACTCAAGGCGTTCCATCGTCGTCGGCTGGGGCTCCGGACCGAAACAACCTGCCTGTCAGGGCGGCGCGAACTCTCGAGTTATAGCAGCCTCAGTTGCTCCGCGCACGCGGGACACCCGCGCCGCCTCGAACGAGGCCGCCGCGGCTCGCGAGCCGGGATGCGGTCGGACCGGCT
>JANNKI010000100.1:0-2434 GCA_031396225.1 bacterium
GGGCTTGCGCCGAGATTCGTGCCGGTGGACGCCGCGACGCTCGCGGAGTCGGGACTCGCGGACAGCTGTGCGCCCTACTGGGGGCGGTGGTGCTCGCGACCCGATCCCGCGCGTGGCATGGAAGCGCTCGACATTCGGCCACGCGGCGTGGCGGAGTACCTGCCGGGGGTGGTGCAAGCGCACCTAGCCCACCCGCCGGCGGCTTCGCATCCGGGCTACGGCCGCCGCGCCGAAGAGCTGGCGCTGGCGGAGCGGCTTGCGAGCGATTGAGGAACCAGCCCAGGGTGGATCTTCTGTCCGCGGTGGGCACAGCCGTCAGTCGGATTTCGCGTCGCGACCCCTCGCGGTTTGTTAGGGTCCGGGTCCTGACCGGCCCGCGGAGTCGGTCCCCTGGCCCTCGTTCCCCGCAGGGCGTCAACTCTCACCAGGAGGTTCCTCATGAACGCTTTCCGTGTCCTGTTCCGCACCAGCCTGCTCTTGCTGGGGATCGGCCTCGCGGCCGCGGGTTGCGCGACGAACGAGGCGGCGAACCAGCAGGAGGCCGAGGCGCAGCGTATCGCGGCGAACCTCGCGAACTTCGACGATCTCGACTACAACGTCTTCTCGGGCCAGAAATGGGCGGAGCTCCATCGGAGCCACGCGAACGACATCAAGGTCCACTGGCCCGACGGGCACTCCACCGATGGCATCGAGAAGCATATCGAGGACCTGAAGGCGATGTTCGTCTGGGCGCCCGACACGCGGATCAAGGAACACCCCGTGAAGGTCGCGCAGGGCGAGTGGACTGCGGTCATCGGCATCATGGAGGGCACGTTCACGCAGCCGATGCCCATCGGCGATGGCAAGACCATCCCGCCCACCGGGAAGGCTTACAAGATCCGCATGGCGACGATCGGGCGTTGGAACAACCAGGGCACGATGTCGGAGGAGTACCTGTTCTGGGACAATCAGGAGTTCATGAAGCAGATCGGCCTCGGCCAGTGAGCGAGACTCGCGGCGGTGGATGGCCCGGCGAGATCTTGCACGACGCGGTCGGACGACGACGAGACGCGCCATCGTGAACGCGGGCGTCCGCGACTTCGTGGCGGAGTTCCAGCCCGCTTGACCCTCGACGGGGGCCCGTCTACCCTCGTCGGCCGCTGCTCGCTCGGCTCGACCGGGCGTACTGGTCCGATCTTGTTCCTCGGTAGCTCAATGGTAGAGCATTCGGCTGTTAACCGAAGGGTTGTAGGTTCGAATCCTACCCGAGGAGCCACACCCGAGAGCCCTCGTAACTCGATGAGTTGCGGGGGCTTCTCGCTTGCTTACCCAGGCTCTCGCCAAGCATGCTCGAAGCCGCGACAGGCCACGCGTGAGCCATGCTCCGGAACGACGGTACGGGAGTGACTTCGAGAAGGGAGGAGCCATTTGACTGACTCATCGGCACCTCCCGAGAGCCCCGGGCCGTCCCCGGACGATCGTACAGCGGCCGCCCTGCGTGGATTCGGGCCGCTCGGCGTTCTCGCCACGCTCGGCGTGATCGCGGGCGGCGTGTTGGTCGGCCCGCTGAGCGCCGCGCTGGTGCTGCTGTGGACCCGGTGGTCACGCACGCCGTGGCGCGAGATCGGCTACGTGCGCCCGCGGAGTTGGCTCCGTGGGCTGCTCGTCGGCGTGGTGTTCGGCGTCACGTTCAAGCTCGTCATGAAGGCGATCGTGATGCCGCTGCTCGGCGCCGACCCCGTGAACCAGGCGTACCACTACCTGGCCGGGAACACGGCGGCTCTCCCGGGGATCATCTTCACCGTGATCGTGGTGGCCGGTTGGGGCGAGGAGACCCTGTTCCGGGGCTATCTTTTCGAGCGACTGGGCACGCTGCTCGGACGGAGCGTGGGAGCGAAAGCCGCGATCGTGCTGATCACTTCCGCCCTGTTCGGGGCGGCGCACTATTCCGTGCAGGGCCTTGCCGGGGTACAGCAGGCCACGCTGTTCGGGCTCACGTTCGGCGCCATCTTCGCCCGCACCGGAGGGCTGTGGATGCTGATGTGCGCACACGCCGCATTCGATCTGGCCGCGGTGTGGATCATCTACTGGGATCTCGAATCGGAGATCGCTCACCTCGTTTTCCGCTAGAGCGGCGCGCCGGGGTGCTCCGGCCGTGGCGCCAGAAGCAGCGACAGCCCCACGCCCACGGCGAGGATGCCGGCGACCACGCCGAGCGACACGCCAATGGACAGGTGGTACCAATCCGCGATGCCCATCTTGATCGCCACGAACATCAGCACCCAGGCGAGCGCGGGCCGCAGGTAGGCGAGCTTCTCGAGCAGACCGGACAGGCAGAACGTCAGCGAACGCAGCCCCAGCAGGGCGAACGCATTCGAGGTGATCACGATGAACGGGTCGCGCGTGATCGCCAGGATGGCGGGGATGGAGTCCAGCGCGAACAGGAGGTCCGACA
>JANNKI010000114.1:0-7244 GCA_031396225.1 bacterium
GCGGACCACCGCCGGTGCCGGCCGTGCCCTGCGAGATCAACAGGTACTGGCAGGGCCGGATCGTGGTGCCCGCCGGGAACGTGAACTGATTGGTCCCCGTGCTGCCCCAGTTGCCGGTCGCCGAACCGTACTCGATCACCCAGCCCCCGATGTTCGCGGTGGTGTTGCCGTCGTTGTAGATCTCGACATAGTCGAGCGTATACGTGTTCGACGACGACGTGCCGCCGCCGCCGCCATAGATCTGACTGATGCGGACTTGGTTGGACGCCATGGCCGGAGCGGCGCAGATGGCGAGCAGCGCCAGCGTGGTAGCGAATTGCTTCATGTGGGACTCCTTTCGGCTGTGGAAAGCGTGGTGCGTCCCCACGGGGGGCAGAAGCAATACACGGAGACCGACTCGACCACGGCACGCCTACGGGAATCCGGAGGGGGCACGAGCAAAATCGGGACACGTGAAAGATGCGGGAATTTCCCGTTCGGTACAAGCGGAGAATGGTTCTGCGCCATTTGTTTCGCGGTCGAAACGCGTATTGCAAAACATCCTGCACGCCCGCGTGAACGCCTCGCGGTCAGTTGGAGCAGTGACCCCTCCGGAGGGGGCTCGGCATGCGCCACCGGGACAGGCGGCCGTGGGGCCGGGTTCGGGCTAGGTGGATCGAGCGGGGCGGAGCGTCGTCCACAGCATTCGAGCCGCATTGGCCAGCATGAACACGGCGAAGCCGCGGGCGAGCGCTGCCTGCGGAAGTCGTTGCGCCACCACGGCGGCCAGCGGTGCTCCGACCAGGGCTCCCAGGGCCAGTCCCGGGAGCAGGCGGGGTACCACATTGCCGAGCCGGTGATGCTCGAGCGCCCCGAACGGCGCCGTCACCAGGATCAGTGCGAGGCTCGTGCCCTGGGCCAACTGCTGCGACATGCCGAACAGCAGCGTCAGCGCCGGAACCGCGATGATGCCGCCGCCCACGCCCATGAAGCCCGCGAGCAGTCCCACCAGGGCGCCCACCCCGAGCGAGGTGAGGATGCCGACCACGCCCGTGAGCGCGTGCTCGGCCGAGCCCACCGGCGCCTGCCACAGGATGTGAGCCGCCACCACCAGCAGGAGCACCGCGAACGCGACGGTCAGGTGCTCGCGACGGGTGCGCGCCGCGAGCCGCGCGCCGGCCTGGGCGGCGAACACGCTGGAGACGGACATGAGTGCGGCCGGCAGCCAGGCCACGTTGCCGTTCACGCCGTACACCACCAGGCCGGCCACCGCGGTGGCGCCGATCGCGGCGAGCGACGTGCCGTGCGCCTGGTGCTGCGAGAGCGCGAAGAAGCTGGTGAGCATGGGCACGAGCACGATGCCACCGCCCACGCCGAACAGCCCGCCCGCGAGCCCTGCCACGAATCCCGCGACTGCGGCCAGCCACGCACCGCGCGATGACGCATCGCGCGGGCTCATGTCAGAGCTGCGTCGACGTCGCGGCGGGTTGCCGCACCTTCTGCAACAGGCGCACGGTGTCCGCGAAACGCGTGGCGTTCGTGGGCGCGCCCAGCACCACCGCGATGAGATCGCGGCCCTGCGACCGCACCCACGTGGCGAAGCAGTAGCCCGCCTCCTGGATGAATCCAGTCTTGCCGCCCAGTACCTCGTACCGGCCGTAGAGCAGCCGGTTCGTGTTGCCGATCATGTGCCGGCGACGCTGCGTGCGGAACTCGTGCGAGCGCGTGGTGGTGATTTCGGCGATCAACTTCTCGTTCGCCGCGGCGTGCAGCAGGCGCGCCACGTCCGAGGCGGTGGACACGTTGCGCTCGTCGAGTCCGGTGAACTCGGTGAAGCGGGTGCCGGTGAGCCCCAGTTCGACCGCCTTCAGGTTCATGCGCGCGATGAAATCGTCGGCCGGCAGCCCGGATTCGCGCGCCAGGACACGCGTGGCGACGTTGTCGGAGCACATGAGGCTCATGCGCAGCAGTTCGCCGAGCGGCGCGTGCTCGCCGCGGCGAAGCTGGGTGTGCCCGCCGCCGCGGATCTCGGTGAGTGTCACCTCGACTTCGCGCTGGAGGTCGGGCTTCTGCTCGAGGAACACCATCATGGTCATGAGCTTGGTGAGACTGGCGATGGGCACGGAGCTCGACGAGCGCTTCTCGAACAGCACCTCGCCGGTCTTGGGGTCGAGCAGGATCGCGTTTCGAGAGTAGACGCCGTCCGCCGGCAGCGGGCGGCGGCGTCGCGCACGGCGGCGACGGGTCGCGGCGGGCGCGGCGGTGGTGGTGCGGGCCGCGAGCGTCACGGGACCCGATGCAGGCGTGGGTGTGGGCGCGGCCTCGGCCATCGTGGCAAACGAGACCAGCAGGGCGGCGACGTGAGCCGCGCCCGGCGAGCGGAAACGCATGAAATTGCCTCCTCGAGGTCCCGGGCGGGAGCTCCGGGATCCGAAACCGTCCTTGGTATCGGCAGGGGTATTCGTTCGAGTTTAGCTGCAGATCGAGCGGCCGGTCAACGGGTGACATGCAGTGTGAAGTGCAGTCCGCAACGTGACAATCGCCTGACCCTCACGGGCCAGGGACGAGCAGCCGCCGGAATTGCGCCAAAGCCGCTGCGGCAAGCGTGTCGGCCTCCGCGAACTCGGCCAGGCGCCTGGGCTCCCTGCAAACTTCGGTCCGGGCCGGGAGCTCGTGGCGCAGGAGTCGTTCGACACTCGTGATGCGGGCCTCGAACGACGATGCGCCCGGCGGAGGCGTTCCCTTCAACATCAGCGCCGCGCCGCGCAGCGCTTCGGGGACGGCACGCAACTGGAGGGCGGCGCGGTGCGTGCGGGAACAGCCGCCCGCCGGACCTCTCGTGAATGGCGCCTGCGCGGCGGCCGCCACGATGTCGAGCCACAGGAGCGCATCGCGTCGCAGTACGCCGCCGGGCGCGGTCTCGGCGATCTCGTGCGCGAGGCGTGCGCGCAGCGTGTCGGTTCGCGCATCCGTCGGCAGCGCGGCCGCTCGCGCGAGCAGCGCGCGAAGCGTACGCACGTGCGCATCGGCGGTCGCCTCGGACAGCGCCGCGAACACCTCGGGATGGCGCTGCCGCACGTTCCATCGCGCGGCCAGGTCGGGCCGGTGACGTTCGAGCAGTTGCGCGTGGCGCGCCTCGATCCGCTCGAGCTCGACCCTGGCGGGCGCGGCCGCGCGCACCGGTGGCGTGGCCAGGCAGAGCAGCGCGGCCAGACCCGCGCAGGTGCGCGTCACGAGCCTCATGGCCGCGGCGTCACCGTCTCCACGAGCACGAACGGGTCGTCGATCTTGAGCGGCGTGACGGACAGGAACGCCTGCGCGTAGCGCACACCCACCTGCCAGCCCCAGTAGCGGGCATAGGCCTCGAACGCCTCGCGAGGGTGCGGCAGGTGTTCGGGGCGCGGCCGATCCGGGTGGTAGAACTGCGTCTGGTGGCAGTCGAGCGCCGCAAGCCATTCGTCCACATAGGGCGTGATGTCCACGATGAACGTGGGCTTGGTCCCGGGCGGGATGAAGTAGTAGTAGATCGCACGGGCCTGGTGCGGTTCGCCCTCGCACGGGGCCTTCGCGAGATGCGCCAGGTTGAACGCGTTCGACACGATCTGGCCCGTCTTGTAGTGATCGTTGTGGCCGAGGCCGCGACCGATGGGCAGGTCGTAATAAGGCGACAGCACGATCTGCGGCCGGTGCCGGCGGATCACGCTCGCCACCTTGCAGCGATTCTCGAACGTGTCCTCGACGCGGCAGTCGCCCATGTCGAGGCACTCGCGCACGTCGAGCTTGAGCAACTCGCCCGCCCGACGCCCTTCCTCTGCGCGGATCTCCGGCGTTCCCCAGCCCATGTCCCCAGACGTCATGTCGATGATGCCGGTGCTCCGGCCGCGGTCCTTGAGCTTGCGCAACAGGCCCCCGGCTCCGATCTCGGCGTCGTCGGGATGAGGGCCGAAGGCCAGGATATCGACGGGCATGCACGCTCCGGGAGAAGCGAGGGGCGCCGGTGGTGCACCGGCGGATGCATCGCGGGACGCACGGGGGGATGCGGCACTATAACGAGCGCGCGAGCGGTCGCCAATCCGCTATCCTAGGCGTGCGATTCTCCCTTCCCCCTCGAGAACCCGATGCTCTATTTCGCGTACGGATCCAACCTCGAACCGCAGCAGATGCGGCAGCGCTGCCCCGGCCATACGGTCGTCGGGCTGGCGGAGTTACGCGACCACAAGCTCGGCTATCCGCTCACGTCGCACGACTGGGGCGGCGGAGTGGTCAGCCTGAGCGTGGCGCACGGCGTCAGCGTGTGGGGCGTGGTCTACGAGTTGACCGAGGCGGACCTCGCCACGCTCGACCGCTACGAGCACTTCGTGGCGGCGGGCGACCAGCACAACCTCTACGACCGCGAGACCGTGTCGGTGCAACTCGTGCGCGCGGACGACGGGTCGTTCCCGAGGCGGCTGCGAGCGTGGACCTACTTCGCCCGCTCCGCGAACCCGTCGCCACCGTCGCGGCGCTATCTCGACACGATCCTGGCCGGCGCGCGCCACCACAAGCTGCCGGACGACTACGTGGCGAAGCTCGCGGCGACACCGGTGGTGGACTGATCCGCCGAGGCGCCATGGACCGCACGCTCGTCGGACGCACGCTCGCGCGCTACCGGGTGGTGGAACGCCTGGGAGAGGGCGGCATGGGGACGGTGTTCCGCGCCTGGGACGAGCGCCTGGAACGTGATGTCGCGCTCAAGGTCCTGTCGCCGCGGATCCTCGAGCATCCCGAGGCGCGCGGCCGGTTGCGCGAGGAAGCGCGGCTGCTGTCGCAGCTCGACCATCCGGGCATCGCCACGGTGCACGACTTCGACACGCACGACGGCGTGGACTTCCTGGTTATGGAGCTCGTGCGCGGACAGACCCTGGCGCAGCGCGTCACGCGCGGGCCCGTGCCCGAGCCCGAGGCGATCGACCTGGCGCTCCAGATCTGCGAAGCGCTCGAGGCGGCGCACGAACGCGGCATCATCCACCGCGACCTGAAACCCGCGAACGTGATGCTCACCGCGCGCGGGCGGGTCAAGGTGCTGGACTTCGGGCTCGCCACCTGTTGCCGCGAGGACGATGCCTCGCTGAGCGAGGCGGTCACGCGTCCCGTGGCGCTCGAGGGGACCGTGCCGTACATGGCGCCGGAGCAGCTGCTCGGGCAGCCGTCGGACGAGCGCACCGATGTGTTCTCGCTGGGTGCGATGCTGTACGAACTGCTCACCGGCGCACCGCCATTTCACGGCCCGGTCCTGCCGGCACTCACGGACGCCATCCTGCACCAGGCGGTGCTGGCGCCAGGATTGGTGCGCGCCGGGCTCTCGCCCGGCCTCGACGCGGTGGTGCTCCGCTGTCTCGAGAAGCGCGGCGAGGACCGCTACCGCGACGCGCGCGCCGTGGCCGACGACCTGCGGCGCGTGGCCGCCGGCGCCGAGGTCGAGCGCCCGCAGCGAAACGCCACGCGCGGACGGGGCGGGGACCCCGAGGCGCACCGCTCGTACCTGCGCGGGCGACGCCAATGGAGCAAGCGCTCGCGCACCGGGCTCATGCAGGCGATCGAACAGTTCGAGTCGGCCATCGACCGCGATCCCGAACACGCGCTCGCCTGGTCCGGCCTCGCCGACTGTTACGCCATCCTCGCGCCGTGGCTGCCGCCCCGCCTCGGATACCAGAAGGCCAGGGCCGCCGCGAAACGGGCGCTCGACCTGGACCCTTGCTCGGCCGAGGCGCACACGTCGCTCGCGTTCACGAGCCTGTTCATGGACTGGGATTTCGCCGCGAGCGAGGCAGGCTTCCGCCGCGCGCTCGAGCTGGACCCGAGCTACGCCACGGGACACCAGTGGTACGCGGAGCTGCTCACGGCACTCGGCCGCTTCGACGAGGCGCTCGCGGAAGCGCACGCAGCCGAGGAGTTGGACGCGCTCTCCTACGCCATGCCGACCACGCTCGTGAACGTGTTCTACTACGCGCGACGCTATGACGAAGCGCTCGAGTACCACCGCCGCATGGTGGCACTCGGCTCGCCGGACGGCGGCCTGGGCGGCATCGCCGACCGCGCGCGCGTGCTCGAGCAATGCGGCCGGCCCGAGGAGGCCATCGCGGAATATCGCGCCGTACTCGAGCAGGACGATGACCCGCGCATTCGCGCCGGGCTCGCGTGCGCGCACGCGCTCGCCGGGCAGCCGGTCCCGGCACGTGAGGAGCTGGCGCGCTTGGAGGCCCTGCCGCGCGATCGGCACGTTTCACCTTATGCGCTGGCCGGGCCACTGGCGCTGCTCGGCGACCTGGACGACGCGTTCGCGAAGCTCGAGGAGTGCTTCACCGCGCGCGACCGGGCGATGATCTGGCTGCGCGTCAATCCCCGGTTCGACGCGCTGCGCGCCGACGGACGCTACGCGTCGCTGGTGGAGCGCATGGGCTTTCCCGAACCCGGCCGGCTCGCCGTCGCCCGCTGACGCGATCGGCTAACGGCCGCGGCGTGCCAGCGCGGTCACGTCGCGATCGAGTTGCGCGCGCAGCGCCCGCCAGGCCGCCGCCACGTTCGTGGCATTGGCGCGCGCGTAGGCGTTCGCCACGCGCGGGTCGCTCGCCGCGAGCCGCGTCATGCTGGCGAAGCCGGGGCCCGACAGCCGCGCGCGCGCGGCGGCGGCCCCGAGCCGTGCCAGCGCGCGCGACACCAGCCACGGCAGGTGGCTCGTGCGCGCGAGAGCCTCGTCGTGGCGTTCGGGGGTCACCACGCGCGGCTCGGCGCCCAGGTCGCGAAGCAGCGCGCGCACGACAGGTGGGACCGGCCCGCGCACGGGAAGCAACGCGAATGGAGCGCCCTGGAGGAGCCGGGCGGAAGCGCCCGCGAGCCCGCGACGCTCGTTGCCCGCGAGCGGATGCCCGCCGACCGCGCGCACGCGTTTCGAGGCGCGCACGAGCGCCGCGGTGACGCCGCCCCCGCGCGCGCTGCCTGTGTCGAGCAGCACGGCGCCGGCCGGGAGTGCCGCCGCCGCTTTGCCCAGCGCTCCCGGCAACACGTCCACCGGCACCGCCACCACCGCCAGTTCGGCCCTGCGGCAGGCGGCGGCGAGCGAGGGCGCGGACTCGTCCACGACGCCGCGGGCGAGCGCTTCTCGCCGAGCGCTCGCGCGCGTGTCGAAGCCCACACGATGCCAACCGCTGACGTGCTCGAGCGCCAGGCCGATCGATCCGCCGATCTGCCCGAGCCCGATGATCGCGATGCGCCGCGCGCGACGCCGG
>JANNKI010000194.1:0-1757 GCA_031396225.1 bacterium
AACTGCCGGTTTGTCAGCGCCAGATCCAGCGCGTGCTGGTTCGCCAAGACCTGAGTGAACCGCTGGGTCACATCCGCCAGCACATCGACCCGCTTCGACTCGTAGTCGGACCGTGTGATGGCACGCGCCTGCGAAGCCACACCCATGCGCGCCGCCCGCTTCCCGCCCAACTCGATCAGTTGGCTGAGCTGCAGCGTGGTTTGCGACTGCCCGGAGCCACTGAAGCTCCCGGTGCCAAGAAGATCTTCTGCTTGCAGGTCCAGCTCTGGATTCGGTCGTAGCTTCGCTTGGAGAAGCCGGGCCTCGTTTGCTCGCTCCCGCCAGGCGAAGGGCGCGAGCTCTGGGTTTTCGATCAACGCCAACGCCAGCGCTTCGCTCAGTGTGAGCACTCCGGTCGGCTCATCCAGCGCCAAGGCCGGATCCGGCACCAATCCGATGGCAATTGCGAGCCAGGCGGCAGCCACAGTCGCCAGGCTGGAGTTCACTCGTTTCATGATGGTTTGTGTCCCATGGAACAACGGACCGAACTACGACTTCGGGCTGAGTGCGCCCGCATGCATCCGCAACGAACCGTCAAGAGAAGCATCTCCCCAGAATGTGCCGGGACGCGCGGCGCTGCGCTATCGCAACAGTCTGTGGCCAGGGCTTCGGCTCCGCTGGATCGTCTTGCCGGCGATCAGGCTGATGGAGCTCCCACCGGACGCCATGGGTCATGGACCTGGGGATCGGCGAGATCCCGGTGCACCGTCTGCTGCCCAATCGCGAGGTTGGGCAGTGGCCGGCACCGGCCCGCGAGCCGCACCGTCCTGCGCCGGTGCCCCCGGCCGCGTTCGCGAGCGACTCGTCGATTACGGCGCGAAAGCGGTCGCCACGGAGCACCGCGTCGTGGAACAATTTCTCCGGTACAGTGGCGGACAAACTAGCCTCACCGGCGGCAAGCGTCGGCAGCACCAGTAGCACTCCCATGCCCATAGAACCCCCAGAACGAACGAGATGGACCACATGCCGGACGGTGAAGTCGTGGCGTGCGACCGTTCGTTCAGATCAGGAGGATGGAGTGCCGCTTGGGTATGAGGGGATATGTTCGTTGCGCGGGGGGCGTACGATGCAGCACCGCGGCCCCGTCCGGGAGGTCAGACGGGTCTTGCTGGACGGCAGGCATGAGGTGCAGGGAAAGGCACTGCCCCGCGATCCTCGCCGCAACCACGGTCGCGAGCACCAACTCGTGCGAGTGCTCGGCCTCGTGGTCCAGGTACAGGTGATCGACCCCACCATGGCCGTGATGATCGCGGTGTGACGCCATCGGCGCGTGGTCCATGGCCATGTGCACGAGGACCGAGCCGGAGGCCGCGTGCCCCGAAAGCGAGGCGACCAGCAGGACGACGGGGGCGAGTGCACGCAAGCGGGCGAACATGGAGGCGCACCTTTCCACGGGAGACCGATGCTGTCAAGCGGCTTGCCGTCGCGCTTCCCGCTCACGGCCGGCCCCCGGTACCAATGTCAAACCGAGAGAGTTCAGCTCGCCGGAATGCGCAGTAGGCGTGCAGCGCATCGTACACGATCCACTCTGCAGCATTGATTCCTGGTCGTTCTGTAGCCCAGCCCGCCGAAGCACGGTCTCGAACGACGACAAGGCCCAGGCGGTGCGCGACGCGGGAGGCGAGCCGCTGCGCTATGGCGACGACCTGGTGGAGCGCGTGCTCGTGCTGACGGGCGGCCGCGGCGTCGACGTCGTGCTCGACCCGGTCGGGCTATCC
>JANNKI010000262.1:0-6175 GCA_031396225.1 bacterium
AACCCACCAGGATCGCCACCTGCTGGTGACGAGGTGTTGCGCCCACGAGGAACCCGGTCTTCAAGTCCTGCGACGTGGTGCCGCCGTTCGAGGCCGCGATGCACACGATGCCGCCCACGGACAGCGCGGTCACGTACCAGCTCGCCCCCACCCAGCCGATCATGAGGAAGATGAGGCAGGTGAGCAGCAGCGTGGCCACGGTCATCCCCGAGATGGGGTTCGACGAAGAGCCGATCTCGCCGGTGAGCCGACTCGAGACGGTCACGAACAAGAAGCCGAACACCACGATCAGCAGCGCCCCGAGCAGGTTCATGTGCAGCGTCGGCGACAACAGGATGGCCACCACCAGCAGCCCCAGGCCACCGAACACGAAGCGTGCGTCGAGGTCGCGGTCGGTGCGCGCGCTGCTGGCCATGCCGCCGGAGCGCGCGTCGGTCAGGCCCTGCTTCAGGCTGCGCGCGATCAACGGCAGCGAGCGCACCAGGCTGATGATGCCCGCCGCTGCCACCGCGCCGGCGCCGATGTAGAGCACATACGCGCCGCGGATGGCGCCCGGGCTCATCTCGGAGATGGGAACGGTTCCCGGCGGCAGCGCGTCGGCCATGCCCTGGCCGAAGAACTTGATCATCGGGATGAGCACCAGGTAGGCGAGAACGCCGCCGCCGACCATGAGCGAGGCCACGTAGGGGCCGATGATGTAGCCCACGCCGAGCAGTTCGGGCGAGATCTCCGCCGCCACCGAGCCCGAGGTGAATGGCGCCTTGAAGATCTTCTCCGGCGTGTCCTTCCACAGGCGGAACGCCGACATGGCCGTCTTGTAGGCGAGCCCCAGGCCGAAGCCGGCGAAGATCGTGCGCGCCGACACGCCCTGCGATCCCATCGCCGCGGCTTCCGCCTTGGCCTCGGGCGAGGATGCCGCGGCGGACTCGACGGAAGCGCCGGCCTTGAGCACCTCGGCGCACGCGGTGCCCTCGGGGTACTTGAGCTTGCCGTGCTGCGCCACGATGAGCGCGCGGCGGAGCGGGATCATCATGAGGATGCCGAGCAGCGCGCCGAGCACGGACACGAGTGCCACGCGCATCAACTCCAGGTCGAATCCGAGGATCATGATCGCGGGCATGGTCACGCCCACGCCGAACGCGATGGATTCCCCGGCGGAGCCCGCGGTCTGGGCGATGTTGTTCTCGAGGATGGTGGCGTCCTTGGCCCCGAACAGGCGGAACACCTTGAACAACGTCATCGAGATGACGGCCACCGGGATCGAGGCGCTCACGGTGAGCCCGACCTTGAGCACCAGGTAGAGCGACGAGGCGCCGAAGATGGTGCCGAGGATCGTGCCCATGACGATGGCGCGCCACGAGAACTCGGGGAGCACCGTGTCGGCCGCGATGTAGGGCACGAAAGGCAGTGCGCCGGTGGGCACGGACGTCTCGGGACGAGTCTGGCTCATGCGGGCCTCCGGGTGGGTCGAGCGGGCAGCGGGAGCGCGGACTCTATCCCTTGCGATTCCAGAACCGCCAGCGGATAACCCGAGTGGGCCCCTCGGCCGGCCCGCCCGTGGTACGCCGCGTGTCCCGATCAGGCGACGTTCGTGTCGCCCTGGCGGCAGGCGTTCGCCAGCCCCGCGGGAGCGCTGCCGCCCGCGACCAAAGTGGACTTCGCGCGGAGCCAGGTCGTGCTCGTGGCGCTCGGCGAACGGTCGAGCGACGGCTGCCAGATTGCCGAGCGCACGCGCACCACCACGTGCCTCTGACGCTTCGCGCAAAGGCAAAATGGGCCGGAGACCGAATGGTCCCCGGCCCGCTCTAATTCCAGTGCGTCAGTTGACGTTGGGGAAGACCACCGCAGCCAGCGTCGGGTCGAAGCTCGCCTCACGATGAGCGAAGCGCTCGGTCGCGTCAGCCGGCATCTTCTCCAGCTTCACCTTCACGACCCTGGTCGTACGGCCGCGCTGGATCGTGTAAGCCACGGCACTGCCGACCGAGCAGTCGGCGCTCGAGAGGCACGCGGAGCCATCCTTGCCGGCGTTCAAGTTCCGGCCGTTCACGGCCACCACGACGTCACCGGACTTCAAGCCCGAACGAGCGGCCGGGCTGCCCTTGGCGACTTCGGCCACCGTCACGGCGCCGGAGTTCGAACGCTCGAGCCACGCCCCCGCCCACGCCGCGGAACTTGCCTTGCTGGAACACGACCCCTTGCCTGCCGCCATCGCGGTCGTGGCCGAGGTTTTACCTTTGCAGTGATCGCCGCCGGCGAAGGCAGGCACCGCCAACGCGATCGTGAGCGCGGCCACTGCGGGGAATGCGAGCATTTTCTTCATGTTCCCTCCGAAGGGAGTTGACCTCGCAACGTGGCGCTGGGACCGACAATGCCGAGCGCGTGCGCACAGCGTAGCGGGTGTGGGGCGGGCTCCAAGCCCAGCGCGACGAGCGACGCTCACGAGCGCACCAGCGGACCGGCGCGGCGTGCGGCGCCTGATACTACCATGCGCTTGTCCGGTAAGGGTCAGGGAACGGCCACGCCCGGGCGGCCGATGCGAGCGCTCAGTGCGTGATGACGAACGACTGGTGCAGCATGCCCTCGGGCGTGCGCAGTCTTGCGAAGTACCTGCCCGCCATGGTGCCACGGATGGACAGCACCTTGCGGTATTCGCCCGGCTCGAGTTCGCGATCCATGGCGGTCTGCACCAGTCGGCCGGCCACGTCATAGATCGCCAGGTGCACCGGCCCACGCAACGCGGTGCTGAAACGGAGCGCGAGCTCGTCGCGCACGGGATTGGGGTAGGGCGGCGCCAGCCAGCTGGCGCCGGCGCGCGTGGTGCCGGGCTTCGACTGAAGCGCGCTGCTCGGGCCGGGGGTCGGGGCACCAGGCGCTGTCGCATAGATCCGCGTCCAGGGGCTCGACTCGTCGTTGCGCCCACCCGAGGGAGGGCAGCCCGCCGCGTCCACTCCGTACGTGTTGAGGATCTGCCCCGTGTCGAAGTAGTCGGTCGTGGTGCCGGCGAGCGTCACGTGCACGACCGGCACCGTGGACTGGATCATCGTGAGGCATTCCCTGGGATCGCACCCGTAGCAGCCTGCCGGGTTCGTGTCCGAGCCATCGAAGTTCTCGAACGCGGTCTGCGCCAGCACCAGTGTTCCGCCCGCCGGGATCGATCTCGTTCCCCACAGGTTGTAGTGATTGGAGCCGATGTCCACCTTGACGAGCACTGAGATGGACGCGCTGCTCAGGTTGTCGATCTTGAGCGCGGACGAGTCCCAACCGCCGCTCGGCGAGTCGGGCGTGCCCACGAACACGATGCCCGGGGACCCCATCCACGGATCCGGCTTGGGCCGGGGATTGTCGGGATGATGCGTGTCGTAGTAGCCCACGTGCACCGCGACCGGCGGCCCGACGATGGTGCTCACCGTGACGCTCGCTGTCACAGGGGAGGACACGAATCCACCCGTGTCGGTGACCAATAGCGTGACCGTGTAGGTGCCTACGGCCGCATACGTATGCGTGGCCATCGCCGTGGGCGCGGTCGTCACCACCGCCGGCGAGCCATCGCCGAAGTCGAAGCGGTAGGTCGCGATGGGCGTGAGATCGATGTCGGAGGAAGCCGCGCCGTTCGCGCTGACGGTGAGTGGCGGGGTCGCGATCTGCGCCACCGAGAGTCTCGCCACCGGCGGGGCCTCGGGCGGCGGCCCGGTCAGGTACTCGATGTGCAGCAGCGGCGCCGACGCGCTGCTCCCGTCCCACGAGTCGGCGGTACGATGGCCGGTACCCGTGACGATGAGCGCGAGCGCGTTGCCACTGGCCCACCCGGAGCGGTTCACGATCTCCTGTATGACCCCACTCAAGTCGGGCGTGCGCTGGTTCGCCCCCGCCTGGTTGGCCGTCCAGGCAAGCGGACTCCAGGCGGCCGCAGCCGTGGTCCGCGTCCGGAGCGAGATGTTGCGCGCGGTCGTGGTGAACGTTGGCGCGTTGTCCACGGCCTGCCCGCGAAGCGTCAGGTTGGTCGCCTCGGTATGCGCTTCGTCGGCGGTGAACTGGACCCAGGCGGCCGTGATGGCCGCGCCGCGTGGGATCGTGATGCCGGTCCAGCGCATGCCCACCGTCTGGACGCTCGAATCGAACACCAGCTCGAGGTCGCTGCTGCTCAACGAGACGCTCCCGGCAGCGGCTTCCTCGGCATCCTCCGACGAAGCCGCTGTGCGTTTCTCCAGCGTCGCCGCGACCGCGTCGCTGACCGTGACGTTCGCGGTCACGGGCGCCGACTCGAGCGGCGCCGTGTCGGTGACCACGAGCGTGACGGTGTAGGCGCCCGCGGCCGCGTACGTGTGCGTCGTCGTCGCCGTGGGCGCGGTCGTCACCACCGGCGCGGATCCGTCGCCGAAGTCGAACCGGTAGCTCGCGATGGGCGTGAGGTCCGTGTCGGTGGAGCCCGCGCCGCTCGCGCTCACCGTGAGCGGCGGACTCGCGACCTGCGACACGCTCAGGTTTGCCACGGGCGGGAAGTCCGGCGGTGGAGGGTTCACGGAGATGGTCTGGCTCACGGGCGTCGAGGCCTGCCCCCCCGTGTCCGTCACGATGAGCGTGACCGTGTACGTGGCCACGTCCGCGTACGTGTGCGTGGCGGTCGCCGTGGGCGCGGTGGTCACCACCGGCGGCGTCCCGTCGCCGAAATCGAATCGGTAGGTCGCGATGGGGGTGGCGTCCGTGTCGGTGGAGCCCGCACCGCTCGCGGTCACGGTGAGCGGTGGGCTCGCGACCTGCGTCACATTCAGGTTCGCGACCGGCGGAAGGTCCGGCACCGGCCCTGTCGAGTACTCCACGTGCAGCAGTGGGGAGGTGGCGGCGCCCCCGTCCCACGACCGCGCGGTGCGGTGTCCGGTGCCGGTGACGATGAGCGCGAGCGCGTTCCCGCTCGTCCAGCCCGGGCGACTCACGAGCTCTTGCACGATCGCGCTCAGGTCCGGCGTGCGCTGGTTCGGTCCCGCCTGCCCGGAGGTCCATGCCAGCGGGCTCCAGGCGAGTGACGCCGTGGTCAGCGGCCGGATCGAGATCCTGCCCGTGCCCGTGGCGAACGTAGGGGCATTGTCCGCAGCCTGTCCGCGGAGCGTAAGCGTCGTGAGCTCGCCGTGCGACTCGACGGCGGCGAACTGCACCCAGGCGGCGGTGATCGAGGCCCCGCGCGGGATGGACAGCCCGGCCCAGCGGATGCCCACCGTCTGGGTGACCTTGTCGAATGTCATTTCGAGGTCGCTGCTGCTCAGGTACATGCCGCCAGTCGGGGACTCCTCGGCGTCATCCGAGGAGATCGCCGGCCGCAGCTCCACAGTGGCCGCGTGGGCAGTCGAGGTGCCGGGTCCCGCCAACTGGAACGCGAGGAACGCCGCGCAGAACACCACGGCGGTCGCCCCCCGGAACGACTGGCGCGGGCACAAGGCTTCGGCCAGCCCGCAGGACAGGTTGACACCGTGGGTAAGCGGATACGGCACGAGGGACATGGGGAGAGAGACCTCGGGCGTGCTGTGGGGAAAACCGGACTCGATCCTGCCGGTCGGGAGTTGACCTGGCGAGGGAGTCCTTGTTCCGTGGTTTCAATCGTAGGCCCTGCGCCGATCGGGAGTCGAGAGGATTCGAATGCCTGGCCGGGCCGAGAGCCGATCGATGATGCAGCCGGCACGAGTTTCCGGGCGCGGTTGCCCCAGCTGAACGTGCGTGTGGCAGGAGCGAACACGACACGACGCCACCTTCCTTCGGCCAGGCCCGGCGGCAGGGTGCCGCAAGGCAGGGTGCCGGGATGGCCGCGCGCAGTCCGGGGCGCTACCCTCGGAGGATGGTTCGCATCGTGTTCGGCTTGGCGTTCGCCTTGCTCCTGTCGGTCGTCCTGCTGACCCGGCCGCTGACACCGGAGGGGCTCAGGTCGCAAGCCCGGCCGGTCGCGTCCTACGACGAAGCGGTCCGACTCGTGGACTCGCTGCGCGCCGCGGACACGCCGGCGATCGCGAGTGACTGCGGGACCCGGCTCTACACCCGCGGCGAGCGTACCGGTCGCGTGATCGTGCTGCTCCATGGGCTCACCAACTGCCCGGAGCAGTTCGACTCGCTGGGTCGGACGCTGTTCGCGAACGGTGCGAACGTGCTGATCCCGCGGCTTCCGCGCCACGGCTTCGCCGATCGCATGACC
>JANNKI010000268.1:0-5294 GCA_031396225.1 bacterium
GGGGGCTCGCCTGCGCGAGCCCCGGCGGGGCGCTCCCCCCCCGCCCGCTCCACATCGAGACCGCGGACTCCACGGATCCCTCCGTGGAGTCCGCGCTTTGGAGGGCCGCGCATGCTGCACCGTCTCCGCGCCATCCGCGCCGCGCTCGCTCTGGCGGCGCTGCTCGCTGGCGACGCGATGCCCGCGCGGGCGCAGTACCGGGTGCTCTCGACGCCCGACCTCGAGCTCTACTACCCGCACCCGGTGCTCTCCTACCTGGCGCCCTACGCGGCTCGGTGCTTCGAGACCTCGCTCCGCTTCCACCGCCGGCTGTGGGACTACCAGCCTTCGGAGAAGGTGAATGTGTTCCTGGACGACTTCGGCGACCACGGGAACGCCGGCGTCTGGGTGAACCCGAGAAACAGCATGGTCGTGCACGTGGCCCCGTCGAACTTCGTGTATGAGACGGGGCCCTCGAACGAGCGCATGAGCTTCACCATGAATCACGAGGTGGTGCACGTGCTCGCACTGGACCAGGCGGCGGGAGCCGACCACCTGTGGCGGGGGCTGTTCCGCGGCAAGGTGCGTGAGAACCCCGATCATCCGGAGACCATCCTCTACGGTCACCTCACGCTCCCCCGCCGGGCCGCGCCTCGCTGGTACCACGAGGGCATCGCCGTGTTCCTCGAGACGTGGATGTCGGGCGGCTACGGACGGGCCCAGGGTCCCTACGACGAGATGGTGTTCCGCGCCATGGTGCGCGACAGCGCCCACTTCTACGACCCGCTCGGCCTCGAGGCCGAGGGCACCAAGGTGGACTTCCAGGTGGGCGTGAACTCGTATCTCTACGGGACGCGTTTCATGACCTGGCTCGCCTACCGGTACTCCCCCGAGCAGGTGTTGGCGTGGGTTGGCCGCCGGCCCGGCAGTCGGCGCTACTTCGCCGCGCAGTTCAAGCACGTATTCGGCCGGCCGCTGGGCGATGCCTGGGCTGAGTGGGTGCGATTCGAGCACGAGTTCCAGCACGCGAACCTCGACTCGCTGCGCCGGCACCCGACCACGCCGGCGCGCGACCTGTCCCCGCTGGCGCTCGGCTCGGTGTCGCGCGCGTTCGTGGACAGCGCCTCGCGCTCGGTGATCGCCGCCGTCTACCGGCCGGGAGCGGTCGCCCACCTGGCCGCGCTGCCACTGGACGGTGGCCCCACGCGCATGCTGCACGAGGTGAAGGGGCCCGCGCTCTACTTCGTGTCCTCCCTCGCGTTCGATCCCGCCGGCCGGCGGCTCTACTACACCACCGACAACAACGACTGGCGCGATCTGAACGTGCTGGACCTGGCGACGGGCCACGCGACCCGGCTGATCCGGGATGCGCGCCTGGGCGACCTGGCGTTCGACCGCGCCTCGGGCGCGCTGTGGGCGGTGCGGCACTTCAACGGCATCTCATCACTCGTGAAGCTGGCGCCGCCCTACGCCGAGTGGAAGCTGGCCTGGTCGCTCCCCTACGGGCTCGACCTCTACGACCTGGACGTCTCGCCCGACGGGCGCACGCTCGCGGCCTCGTTCGCCGAGATCAGCGGCCGGCAGACGCTGCGTCTGCTCGACGCCGCCGCCGTCGTGGCCGGCGACACGAGCACGCGCGTGGTGCACGACTTCGGCAGTGCGATCCCGTCCGGATTCACGTGGGCGCCGGATGGCCGCACGCTGTGGGGCAGCTCGTACTTCACCGGAGTCTCGAACATCTGGCGCTACGACGTTCCGGCGGACTCGATGGACATCATGTCCAACGGCGAGACGGGCTTCTTCCGCCCCGTGCCGACCGGGGGCGATTCGCTGTTGGTGTTTCGCTATAGCGGCCAGGGCTTCACGCCGGCCCGCATCCGGCCCGAGCCGCTCACCGACGTGAGCGCGATCACGTTCCTGGGCGAGCGCCTGGTGGAACGCCGACCGGTGCTGCGCGACTGGGTCGCGCCACCGCCCTCGTCCGTCTCGCTTCCCGAGGGCGCCGAAGTGGGCCGGCCGTACCGGGCGCTCGCGGCCGTGCGACTGGTGACGCTCTACCCCATGGTCGAGTCCTACCGCGAGCACACGTCGGTGGGATTCCAGGCCGAGCTGGCCGACCCCATGACCTTCCACCAGTTCTCGCTCGCCGGCTCATGGTCCCCGGACGAGCGCGTGCCCGCGGATCAGCGGCTGCACGTGATGGCGCGCTACCGGCGCTACGACCTGACCGCCCAGTTTCGTTGGAACCCGGCGTCGTTCTACGACCTGGTCGGCGCCACCAAGTCCAGCCGCAAGGGTTTCGGCTCGTCGCTCGAGTGGCGAAAGTCCCTCGTCCACGACAAGCCGCGCGCGCTCGACCTGACGCTCCGTGGCAGTCACTGGGGCGGCCTCGAGCAGCTGCCCGACCACCAGAACGTATCGACCGGCGCTGGCTTCGACCAGCTGGTGGATGGCGGCGCAGCGCTCCGTTACAAGAACCTCCGCTCCTCGATTGGCGCGTCCGACGCCGAGCTGGGACACCAGTGGTGGTTGGGGACCTCCACGAACGCCGTCCGCTTCGACCGCGGCGGAGCGCAGTGGAAGTCCTACCCGTTTGTGGACGGCGGCCTCGACATGGGTCGGCCCGTCCCGGGGGTGCGCAACTCCTCGATCTGGCTTCGAACCGCCGCTGGCATCGCTGGCGGACCGGTGCAGGAGCCGTTCGCCAACTTCTACTTCGGCGGCTTCGGCAACAACGGCCTCGACGTGGGCGAGCCACGGCGCTACCGCGACCCCGAGCGGTTCCCGGGCGCCGGCATCGACGCGATCTCCGCCAAGCATTACGCGCGCGCGATGCTCGACTGGAGCCTGCCGGCGGTGCGCTTCCGGCGAGCCGGCACGCTAGCGCTCTATGCGCCGTGGGCCCGGATGTCGCTGTTCGGTTCGGGATTGGCCACGAACTTCGACGGCGGAAGCACGAGCGGATTCACGAAGTACGTTCCGGGCCAGCCGACCCCTCCCGGCCTCATCGCGAGTCGTTCGCTCGCGAACGCCGGCACCCAGATCGACGTGCGCCTGCAGCTCCTCACCCAGACGCCGCTCACGTTCTCGTTCGGCTGGGCGTACGCGTTCGAGCGCGGCGCCCTTCCGACGCGCGAGTGGATGGCGTCGCTCAAGGTGCTGTGAGCATGCCGCTGGCGAGCCTGGCTGCGGGCTTCCTGCCGGTGCTGCTGTTCCTCGCCGCGCTCCGGCTCATGGACAGTTACAAGCTGGTGACGAGGCGCACGCTGCTCGACAGCCTCCTCGCGGGCGCGCTCGCCGCCGGAGCGGCCTACGTGACGAACCGCCTGCTGCTCGAGGTCGCGCACGTGGATCGCCATCTGCTCGGTCGGGTGCTCGCCCCCGCGATCGAGGAGACGCTCAAGGCCGCGTTCCTGGCATGGTTGATCCGCACCGAGCGGGTCGGGTTCCTGGTGGACGCGGCCATCTGTGGCTTCGCCGTGGGCACGGGCTTCGGCCTGATCGAAAACCTCTACTACGCCGGCGCGCTGCGCGACCTGAGCCTGCCGCTCTGGCTCGCCCGCGGCCTCGGCACCGCCGTCATGCACGGCTCCACCGCCGCCATGTTCGCCGTGCTCACGCAGGGGCTCGCCGAACGGCATGGCGCCCGACGCTTCGCCATCTTGCTCCCCGGGCTTGCACTTGCGGCGGGCGTGCACGCGCTCTTCAACCTGCTCACGCTCAACACGCTCCTGACCGCGGCGGTCATGATCGCGGTGCTGCCGCTACTGCTGGTGGCCGTGTTCGAGCGCAGCGAGCGCGCCACGCGCGACTGGCTTGGAAGCGGCCTGGACGGCGAGGTCGAAGCACTCGAGCAGATCCTCGATGGCGAGGTCGAGGGCACGCGCGTGGGGCACTATTTAGAGTCGCTCAAGACCCGCTTCCCCGGCGCCGTCGTGGGCGACATGCTGTGCCTGCTACGCATCCACCTCGAACTTTCGCTGCGCGCCAAGGGCATGCTCATCGCGCGCGCGTCGGGCGTTGAGGTGACGCCCGATGAGTCCGTGCGCGCGAACCTCGAAGAGTTGACGTATCTGGAACGCGCCATCGGGCCCACAGGTGCGCTCGCCATGATGCCGCTCCGGCGAACGAGCAGTCGCGACCTGTGGCAGATCATGCTGTTGTCGCGCCGCGCGAGTGCCGATCGATTATCCGAACGGCGGAGCTGACCCGTTCGGTCGTGTGGTCCGATCGCATCCCCTTGTCCCGACAGCGCCTCGGCGTGTTAGTCTGCGGCGGTCCGTGCGCATGAGGCGTGCGGTGCGGTCCTCCCGTGGCGCGTGGGGGACCGAGGCGAACATGCGCCCGTGGGGCCCCTGTGAATAATCCGCTCGTCGTAATTCCGCTCGCCGTCCTGGTCGGCCTGCTGCAGACCAGCCTGTTCGAGTGGATCTATCACCGCTATTGGCTGCATCGCCCGTGGCTGCCCCCCCAGATGTTCACGGCGCACACGCTCGTGCACCATCAGCTGTGCAAGCACGACGATACGTTCCACGTGACCGAAGAAGAGCAGGAAGAAGCACTCACGTTCCAGTGGTGGGCTGCCCCGGTCCTGGTGGGCATCAACATGGTGCCGTGGGCCCTGCTGGCGCTGTTCAAGCCGCTCGGCCTCCCGTGGATGACCGTCATGTGGGGCGTGGGCGGTGTGGTGCTGCTTTACTACTTCGCGTACGAGGGCTTCCACTACCTCATGCACAAGCCGAGCATGCCGTGGATCGAGCGTGCGGGATTCTTCAAGTTCCTGAAGAACCACCACCGCCTGCACCACGTGTACATGGGCAAGAACTTCAACGTGGTGTTCCCGCTCGCCGACGTGCTCCTGGGCACGCTCGTCTTGGCCGACCCGCTGCCCGCGAAGGTCACGGAACCCGCCGCGAGGACAGTGGCCCGTCGTCACAGCCGCTGGGGTCGTCGCCTGCGCGGGGATTCAGACACCTCCGCCGTCGCCAACGCTCCCGCCGTGCATGAGCGCATGACGGTTCCGCCCGAACACTAGACCGCGCGGGCACCCGGTTGGACCTGCCGCCCCTCCTACTCGAATGGCTCGGCGCGATCGCGCGCTGGATCCATGTGCTCGCCGCCATCCTGTGGATCGGAGATTCCTTCCTGTTCATGTGGATGGATTCGAGTCTCGAAGCCCCGCGGAAGGTCCGCGAGGGCGCGGTCGCGGGCGAGTTGTGGATGGTGCACAGCGGTGGCTTCTACGAGGTCGTGAAGCGACGCTCGCTCCGACCCGAGGAGCTGCCCCACACGCTCCACTGGTTCAAGTGGCAGTC
>JANNKI010000272.1:0-4973 GCA_031396225.1 bacterium
GCCGCCCGAGGCCCTTGCCGAGCGCGGTCGTGATGCGCTCGGGGCCCTCGTCCTCGGTGATGAGATGAAGCGGCCGACCCGCGCTCCACCTCCTGTGGACAGCCCGTGCGCTGGTTCAGACGTAGTCCGCGTCACCGTAGGTGACGCTCCAGTTCCGACCGTCGCGAACGAGCGCGTCGAGGGGCCCGTCCTCGAGCCCGCGCCCAGTCAGCACGCTCTCGGGTGCAGGCCGCACCTGGAATCCCGCCAGGCAGCGGGAGAAATAGCCGTCGTCGTGCCCCAGGAACGAGACGCGGTCGTCACCACGGCGGATCGAGCCCTCACACACCGCGCGCACGAGTGCGCGCCCGAGCGGCGGCCCCGCGGCGCGCCGACAGATCCACTCGCAGATCATGCAGCGGCCCGCTGCCCGCCACACCACGGCCACGGCGCACAACCGGTCGCCCTCGCGCAGCACGACGTACTCGAACTCGTGATCGGGATTCTGATCGTAGCGCCAAGCGAGGTATTCCCGATCCTTCCACAGAGACAGCTTGAGCTCGGATGCGCACTCCGACCAGAGCGTGTCGTGATCCTCGGGCAACGTCCGCCGCCACTCCACCTGCCACCCCGTACCTGGGCCGAGGCGGGAGCCCGTCAGCTGCCGCCATCCCACGTCCGGAGCCCAGGTCAGTGCACGGGCCCAGCCGGCGTTCCCGAGCAGGCCACGCAGGCCCGTCCGGAGCTCCCACCACTGCGGGTCGAGGATGCGGCTCCACTGCAGCGAGCGGACGAAGCCGGGGTAGGACTGCGCATTGGGGAAAGCGATGACGGCCCGCAGTCCGCGCTCGAGGCACCACACGAAGCACTCCCGCGCGGTCGTCTCGAACAGCCCCTGGCGACGGAAGTCCTCGTGCACGACCAGGTCGAGCGTATGCCCGGCGAGCACGCGCTTGCCGGCCGTGTTGAGGGCGATCGGCATGACGACATGGCTCCCGGCGAGCAGGCCGTCGCTTTCCCGGCGAGCGACGATCATGGTGGGCGGGGCATAGGGATTGCGCTCGAATTGCCAGCGCCAGTGTTCGAGGCTGCGCTGCTTCCCGAACACACGGTTGAACAGCGCCAGGGGGTCCCGCTCGTCGCCGGGCTCGTAGCGCCGGGTCTTTCACGCGTGTTCGCCCATCACGTTCTCGCGAGGTCGGCGCCAAAATGCGCCGAGGCGAGTTCGAGGAAGCGGGCCGCCGGGAGAACCTGGAAAGCCTCCAGGTAGCCAGCGCGGCCGCGGTGCTCGTAGGAGTTGAAAAGCAGCCGTTCCGCGACGAGATGCACGTAATCATCGATCTTGAGTGCAGTCTCGTACGCCAGCAGCAGGTCCTCGATGCGGCCGATGCGTGCGCTCACGTCGTGCACGTGCGATGGCGCGACCAGACTCCACACCTCGTAGAGCGCGACGTCCGGTCTCGGTTCTGGCATCTCGCTCATCGCGGCGGCGAGAGTGCGCAGTACGGTCTGGTGGTCGGGATGGATATCGGTGAAGGAAGGGGCGAACACGACCCCAGCACGCGTTCGCTCGAGGATCTCGCGAAAGCGCGCACGCAACTCCGGCGTGGCGCGCAGCGCGCGGTTGTCGCCGCGCAGGCACACCAACTCGCTCGCGCCGATGCCATCGGCCACCCGCCTCGCCTCGTCGAGACGGACCTGCCGGCGAACGCCGTCCGGTTCGTCGATGAACGCCGCAGAGTCGGAGCCGTCGGTGACCTGCACAATCGTCACCCCGCCGTTCTGCGCGACGATGTCGAGCAACGTCCCCCCGCACCCGATCACCTCGTCGTCCGGATGTGGCGAGAACACCACAGCTCCATGCTTCGCCCATGCGCTGACGTCCACTTCCTTGCATTCAACGGAGGGACCCAGGCGACGCTGCCACGCATCCCGCGCTTCGATCGGCGCGTCATGGCTGGCTCGGAATGCGGCGAGCATCGCACCGCGCTCGGGAAAGGGGCGGCCCTCGCCCCACACGCTCGGCAATCGCCGTGCGGTGAGCGTCACCCGTCGAGCGGTTCTCGCACCGAGCGGACCGAGCAGGGCGGCGAGCCAGGCGGGCAGACCGTGCCCCTCCATCGCCTGCGACAGCACCTCGAATCCGGCGCCGCGGACCATCGCGTTCAGCGGCCCGGGGGCGTAACGACGGCCCGTGAATGCTGTGCGGTCGGCGGCCGGGATGACCCCTCGCGGCGAAAGTCGGCGGCGCAGTTGGCGCACGACGCGCGATGCCAGATAGCGCAGGCCCGTAGCCGACCACACGTCGAGCAGGTTCGCGGCTGAGACCACGAGCACGCCTCCGGGAACCAGTACGCGATGCGCGCGCTGCACGAGCCAGCGGTCCCAGCGCTCGCGCTCGAGTGCGCCGTCCAGCACCACGGCGTCCCATGGACCAGCGGCACCCTCCAGGCCGGCAGCCCTCGCGAGGGCGCACGTCTCGGTACCGGATCCCGCCCACGCGACCACCCGTTCCTCGGCCCGCGGCCCGACCAAGAGCATGCGTTCGACAGGCCGGCCGAGGGCACGACGGATACCCTCAGGGCTCAGGGCAGACTCCGCCCGGTTTGGCGTCGCCGCGATCATCTCGGCCCAGACGCGCCCCGAAGCGCCAAACGAACCCGGGGGAGCGAACCGGGGGCCACGGGTGCGCAGGCCGTAGTCTGCAACTCGAGCATGCACAGCACCATAGCCCAGTGCGTCCCGCGGTCGCAATCTCGTGCAGGCGGGCATCGCGACGGTGTTGGCCGCTCCGGAATGCACTTTCCGACCCGAACGTCGAAGGTGTAGTCTTTTTAACGATTGACCGGTCGGCCCGGGGCGGCCTTGTCGCGGCCATGCAAAGCTCCGCATCCTCGTGGGAGCCATCTGCCCAGATCCCGATTTGCAGGAGGTCGTCATGTGGCACCGTTCACATCCCAGAATCTCGCTTATCCCGGCCGTCCTTGCCATGGCCGTGATCATGGTTTCTTCGGCTCCGTCGCGGGCCCAGGACGGAACCTGGTCGGCGCAGACGAGTTTGCCCACCACGCCCGGTCCGCTGCGCGAGTACGGCGCCGTGTTCGACCGCGGAAACCAGCGCCATCTGGTGTTTGACGGCTTCAACGGCAACACCAGTGGGCTCTACATACTTTTCAACGATGTGTGGGTGCTCTCGGTGGCGGATGCCCCGACGTGGAGCCACATGAACATCTCGGGTTCCCTGCCCGGCCCGCGACACAGCCCGCAGTGGGGCTATGACGCCGCCCGCAATCGCGTGCTGATCTTTGGCGGCTACGGCGAGCACTACCCGGGCAACGCGTACGCATACCTGAACGATGTGTGGCAGCTCTCGCTCGATGGCACGCCGCAGTGGACGGAGCTGTTCCCATCCGGCCAAACGCCGAGCGGCCGGCTCGCGGGTGCCGCGGTCTTCGATCCGCTGCGGCAGCGCTTCGTGGGGTTCGGCGGAACGATCGGCGCGCCGGTGGACACCTGGGCGCTCAACCTGCGGGGTCAGGCGAACTGGCAGAATGTTCCCACGAACGGTCCTCGCCCGAACGGCGGATGGGGCATGACCTCGGTCTACGACGCGAAGGCCGACCGCATGCTCATCTTCGGTGGCTCGACCAGCGATGCCTACTACGGTGCGAAGAACGACGTCTGGGAGCTCGACCTGCAAGGCAACCCAAGATGGAATCAGGTCGTCACGTCGGGCACCCCGCCGCCAGCACGTCGGTCGGGCGCCGCGATCTTCGATCCGAACCGGAACCGCATGGTCATCTACGGCGGCTTCGACGCGGTTCCCGGCTCCGATATGTTCCTCGCCGACGCGTGGGCGCTCGACTTCAACAGCAGCCCGCCGACGTGGTCACCACTCGCGCCCGCGGGGACCATCCCGCTCGGTCGCGACGCCATGGCGGCGACCTACGACGCCATCCATGACCGCATGATCGTCTACGGGGGATGGAGCGGTACGGCGATGCTCGGTGACACGCAGTTCCTGGACTGGGGAGGCACGAGCGCCGAGGCCGCGCTCTCGGCGAGTGCCAGCGCAACCCCGAGTGCGGCGCACGTGGAGTGGAGCGTCCAGTCCGCGACCGGAACGCACGCGGCGATCTATCGCCGGGACGCGGGCGGCCTGTGGACCGCGCGCGCCGAGGGCGAGGTGAGCTCGGACGGGCGGCTCGTTTACGACGACACAACGGTCCAGCCGGGTAACGCGTATTCCTACATGATGGTGGTCGCTTCCCGTCGCGGCGAGACGTTTGGCGGCGAGACGTTCGTGAACGTCCCGTCGACAGTCGGCGTGAATCCCGGGCGGACGACCGAGTTCGCGCTGGCCGGCGCCGTACCCAACCCTGCGATCGATCGGATGTCGGTGTCGTTCTCGCTGTCCTCGGCGGCGCCTGCTTCCCTCGAACTGCTCGACGTCGCGGGACGACGCTGGCTGGATCGTGAGGTCGGCTCGCTCGGCGCGGGTTCGCACCAGATCGATATCGCCACGCTCGGGCAGATTCCGCCTGGCCTGTACTTCCTGCGGCTGGCCCAGGCGGGCCGTGTCGCCTCGAGCCGGGTCGCGATCGCCACGACGCGTTAGGGCGCGGCTTCACTTGCCGCGGTCGGTTGACGACGATCGGCAGCCGGTCCTTCGGGATCGGCTGCCGCGCTTTCGGCGAGGCACCGTTCGCTGAACCCGGAGCCCGGACCCCGGACCCTGATCGTTGAGTCGCGGACTTCCCCCGGGCCGAGCCAATGGATATGACTTTCCTTTCGCGCCATCGGGAGACTCTCTCCGTGTCGCCCGTTGCCCAAGGGCTTTCTCCCCTTCGCGCAACCTTGCCGGAGCGCGTCCATCACCCTTTCGGGCACACCGTCACGTCGACCTCGAAGAGCATGCGCAGCCGCTCCGGTTCCCGTCCTCCCTCTGCTTCAATCGTCTCAATCCTGGTATCGCTCTCGTGACGGCAAACAAC
>JANNKI010000355.1:0-5149 GCA_031396225.1 bacterium
ACCGCACGCTCCACCTCGAGGGCCGAATCGGCCGCGGGCTGCGCGGCCAGCGTGAGCAGCAGGCCCTTGAGCGTGTGCGCGCAGCGCAGCGCGCCCTGGGCCTCGCCCGTCGAGAGCCCCTTGCGCAGGTCGCGCAACTGCACGAGGTGATCGCGGAGGAACGCCCCGACGATGTCCTGCAGCATCTCCTCGTCATCGTCCATGTTGCGACGCAGGCCGACCAGGTCCAGCACCGGCGCGGTCGAGACGATCGGCGTCGGAGTAGCGGCCGGGGTCGTCGCGCGCGCCTGCTGCGGCATGATCTGCGCGAGCGTTCCGAACAACTCGCGCGCGCTGATGGGCTTGGTGAGGTAGGCGTCCATGCCCGATTGCAGGCACTTCTCCCGATCACCGGTCATGGCCAGCGCGGTCAACGCCACGACCGGGATGCGGGCGCGACCGTGCGTGCGTTCGCGTTCGCGGATCTGGGCGGTGGCCTCGAATCCGCCCATGTTGGGCATGTGCACGTCCATCAGCACGACGTCGAATGGTTCGCGCTCCAGGAGCGCCAGGGCCTCAAGTCCGTCGTTCGCCACCGACACGCGGTAGCCACGCTTCTGCAGCATGGTGACGGCGAGCTTCTGGTTCACGAAGTTGTCCTCGGCCAGCAGCACCTTGAGGGAGGCCTGCGGTGCACCGGCCGCGGAGGCGGGGATCGAGCTGGTCATGACCGCGGATTCCTTCCACGTGGCGGACGGGGTGGGCATCGGAGTTTCCGTGCCGGAACCGATCACCTGTGCGACGACCTGGTAGAGCGCACGCTGCGACAGCGGCTTGGTGACGTAGGCGGCTAGCCCAAGCTCGCGGCACTTCGCCACGTCGCCCGACTGCCCTCCGGAGGTGAGCATCATGATCGTGGACGCGGGCACACCCGGGAAGTCCTTGACCCGCTCGGCGAGCTGGAGCCCGTCCAGGTCCGGCATGTGGTAGTCGAGCACGATGAGCGCGAACGAACGCGCCTCTGCGCGTGCTCGCCAGAGCTCGGTCAGCGCGGCGCGCGCGCCGTCGGCGGCGGTGACCACAAGGCCGAGTGCGGAGAGCTGCTCGGTCAGGATGCGTCGGTTGGTGGCGTTGTCGTCCACCACCAGCACGTGCAGGCCATTGAGCGACACGGGGGGCATGGACGGCGACTGGACGCCGCTCGCGACATCCAGGCGGAGCGTGAAGTGGAACGACGAGCCGCGATCCTCCACGCTCTCCACCCAGATCTCGCCGCCCATCATGTCCACCAGGCGCTTGCAGATGGTGAGGCCCAGGCCGGTGCCACCGAACCGCCGGGTGGTGGAGTTGTCGGCCTGGGTGAACGCCTCGAAGATGCTGCCCAGTTTATCCTGGGGGATGCCCATGCCGGTGTCGCGCACCTCGAAGTGCAGGAGCGTTGACTCGCCCTGGGTCTCGCGCACGCTGCAGAGCACCACGATCTCGCCCTGGTTCGTGAACTTGATGGCATTACTCACCAGGTTCACGAGCACCTGCTTCATACGGGCGGGGTCGCCCACGACGCCATCGGGCACGTCGGCCTGCACATCGCACAGGAGCTCAAGCCCCTTCTGGTGCGCGCGTAATGCCACGGTCTTGAGCGCCGTCTCCATCTCGGTGCGCAATTCGAACGTGGTGCGGTCCAGGTCCAGCCGGCCAGCCTCGATCTTGGAGAAGTCGAGCACGTCATTGATCACGCTGAGCAGCGAGTCGGCGGAGGACCGCGCGGTCTGCAGGTAGTCGCGCTGCTCCTCGTCCAACTCGGTCTCCAGTGCAAGCTCGGTCATCCCGATCACGCCGTTCAGTGGCGTGCGGATCTCGTGGCTCATGTTGGCGAGGAACTCGCTCTTGGCGCGGCTCGCACCCTCGGCGCGGTCGCGTGCGCCCGTGAGCTCGGCGTTGGCGTCCACCAGCTCCCGGGTGCGGGCCTGCACCAGCGCTTCCAGGTGTTCCTGGTGCTCCTGCAGCTGTCCGTCGCGCTTCTGCACCTCGGCGAGCATCTCGTTGAAGCCATCGACGACTTCGCCGATCTCGTCGTCGCCGGTGCGCACGGCGCGCCGCGAGTAGTCCCGCGACTGGCTCACCTCGCGCGTGACCGCGGCCAGGTGAAGCAGCGGACCCGAGATGACGCCCTGCAGAGTCGAGGACAGTACGAACGCCACCAGGATCGCGGCCAGGAATACGAGGCCGATGATGACGGCGTAGCGTCGGATGCGCTCCTGCATCTCGAGCAGGTCGGAGCGGATGTACACCGTGCCGATGGTCTCGCGGTCCAGCACGATCGGGCGGAACACCCCCAGCCACTGGCGCGAGTGTTCGAACACGCCGCGGCGGGCCCGCTCAGGCCAGTGCGCGGCGAGGTCGGGATTGCGTTGATAGGTGGCGAACGGCCGGTCGTCTGGGCCGTAAACGCAGGCCGAGACCACGTGCTTCTGGGCGCGCAGCGAAGCGAGCACGCCCTTGGCGGCATCGCTGTCGCCGAACGTGAGCGCCGCGGTGGTGTTGTCACCGATGACGTCACCGAGGATGGCGAGGTCGCGCGACATGGTGCGCTGGAAGGTGAACAACTCGTAGCCGAGGAACGCGCCACAGGCGAGCACCAGCGCCGCGACGCTCGTGAGCATGGTGATGACCGAGAGCTTGTGACGGAGCTTCAGTCGATCGAGCGACATCAGGGAGCCCCTGGGGTGTCGGTGACGAGTCGCGCCAGCGCCAGCAGCTTGGCGGACAGTTTGAGCCCGGTGCGTTCCGCCTGGCCGAGATTGACCTCGAAGCGCACGCGGTCGCCTTCGGCGGAGAAGCCGACCATGCCCCCGTGTGCGGCGAATCCGGGAGCATTGCTCACGGTGAGCACGGCGGCGCTGTCCACCACCGCGAGCACGTCTTGCAGGCGCAGGATCTCGCTCGCGGCCACGTACAGGATCTGGCTGCCCTTGGCATCCTGGGGACGGCGCGCGAAGCGCACGAACACTGGGCGACCATTCACGGTCTTGCTGGAGAGCACGCCCGCCAGTTCGACCGCGAGCTCGTCCTCGCCGAGGATGGTGAACACCAGCGGGGCCTCGATGTCTTCGTGGAGGTTCGGCCACTCCACGAACTTGGCGATGTTCCACAGCATGTTCGCCTTGGTCTGGTTCACGTCCGCGCGAAGCGGCGCGGCGAGCGCGCACAAGCTCGCTCCGGCAAGCGTCGCCGCTCGCAGCAGGGTCACGACCTTTGGCGCGGGGCGGTGGGGTGTCCGGGCATCCGGGTTCCGCTTGGGCCTGGACATCATCAGCGGGCATGAGTCGAGAAGCGATCGCAAGGCGCCATCTCCTTACGGGCACGAGGATCGGAGGACGGGGAACCGCCCCGGTTTTCGGCCGGTCGGAGATGCCGCTTGAGTCCGGACCTGCTTCTCAGGCATGGTGACGGGCCGCTGGGTGCGCCGGGACCTTGAGTCGCTGCGCGTTCGCCCGCCGCAACTCCTTGCGCCCGAGAGTCGAGGCGCAACTGATGCGCCCCTCTCATGGCGCGCTCAATTCCTTCCTCATTGGAGATTCGATGCCTTTCGCCTCTCTCGGCCTGCCCGCTGCGCTCCTGCGCGGCGTGCGTGCGGCCGGCTATCAGACGCCCACGCCCGTGCAGCAACGCACCATTCCGCTCGTCCTCGAAGGGGTGGACGTGGTGGCCGCCGCGCAGACGGGCAGCGGCAAGACCGCCGCGTTCGTGCTGCCCATCCTCACCAAACTGCTCGATGGGCCTCGCGCGCTGCGATCGCTCGTGCTCGCGCCCACGCGCGAACTGGCCGCACAGATCGAGACCGCCGCGCGCGACCTGGCGCGCTTCACCAAGCTCAAGGTCGGCGTGGTGCACGGCGGTGTGAACATCGGGCCGCAGGAACGCATGCTGCGTGGCGAGGGCGTGGATATGTTGGTCGCCACGCCAGGCCGGCTGCTGGATCTGCAAGGCCGCCAGAGCGTGGCGCTCGACGACGTCCAGATCCTGGTGCTGGACGAGGCCGACCGCATGGTGGACATGGGCTTCGCGCCCGACTTGAAGCGCATCCTGCGGCTGCTGCCCAAAGACAGGCAGACGCTCATGTTCTCCGCCACCATGCCGCCGGCGCTCAACGACGTCGCCAAGGAGGCGCTTTTCGACCCGGTGCGGGTGGACCTGTCAACCTCCACGCGCACGGTGGCGGGCATCACGCAGGCCGTCTACCCCGTGCCGCGCGCCCTCAAGACCGAGCTGTTGGACGACCTGCTGCGTCGCACCGACATCGGCGGCGTCATCGTGTTCGCGCGCACCAAGCGCGGCGCAGACCGACTGGCACGACAGCTGGAAAAGCGCGGGCACAACGTGGCCGCGCTGCACGGCGACCGCACGCAATCGCAGCGCGAACGTGCGCTGCGCGACCTGAAGCGCGGGCGCGTGCAGCTGCTGGTGGCCACTGACATCGCCTCGCGCGGCATCGACGTGGAGGACCTCACGCACGTCATCAATTACGACGTGCCCATGGCGCCCGAGGACTACGTTCACCGCATCGGGCGCACGGGCCGCGCCGACGCCACGGGCGACGCGTTCACGCTGATGTGCCCCGAGGAAGAGCGCGACGTGAAGGCCATCGAGCGCTTCATGGGCCGCTCGATCCTGCGCGTGACGGTCCCCGACTTCGACTACAAGAAGCAGCCCCCACCCGGCGAGGAGCGCGGGCACGGACGCGGCCAGGGCCGCGAGTCGAGCCGCGAGTCGGGCCGTGATCAGGGACGCTCCGGTCGGACGCGCGCGGCGGCTACGCGCCCAGCGCCCGCCGCCCCCTCCGGGCCCGAGCACGGTCGCCGGCCTCGTCGGCAGGCGCCGGGGGGCAGGCGCAAGCGGATGTAGCGGGCGCTCGGGAGCTAGTCCCGTCCGCCCGGGTAGCGCATGCCGCGAAGCTCGCGGTAAGTCTTGACTGCGTAGTTGTCGGTCATGCCGGCCACGTGGTCGGTGATGCGTACGAGCTGGTCGTAGCGGCTGCCGTGGTCGGCGATCACCGACGGCAGGAGCTGTCGGAGGTGGCCGGCGCGCAGCGAGCCCGGCTCCACCAGCGCACGCACGAAGTAGTCGAGCAGCCCCTGAATGGCCTCGGTGCCGGTCAACTCCATCTTGA
>JANNKI010000360.1:0-3068 GCA_031396225.1 bacterium
GTGTCCACGATGCGGGCCAGGCGCACCGGGCGCTCGCGGAACTCCTCGGGGATGAGCGTGATCGTGGCGCCGGCCGACTTGCCGATGCCGAGCGCCAGGTGACCCGCCTTGCGGCCCATCGCCACGACGTAGTACCAGCGCGACGTGGTCTTGGCGTCCACCATGAGGTTCTTCACCACCTCGGCGCCGTGATGACGCGCGGTCTGGTAGCCGAACGTGTCCAGGTGCGCGGGCAGTTCGAGGTCGTTGTCGATGGTCTTGGGCACGTGGGCCACCCGGATCTGGCCGGTCGCGCGCTCGTGAACTTTCATCGCGCTGAACGCGGTGTCGTCGCCGCCGATGGTGATCAACTCGGTCACGCCCAACTGGAGCAGCGCCACCACCACCCGGTCGAGCGACTGGATGTCGCGGGTGGGGTTCGCGCGAGAGATGCCCAGCGTGCTACCGCCGCGGAAGTGGATGCGCGACACGTTCTCGATGGTGAGCGGTCGCACGTGACTCGTGTCGCCCTGGATGAGCCACTCGAATCCGTCCTCGATCCCCAGGACGTCCACCCCGTCCACGCGCGCGCGGATCGTGGCGGCGGCGATGACGCTGTTGATCCCCGGGGCGGGTCCGCCGCCCACGAGGATGGCGAGTCTCTGGCGATTCATGCCCGGGAACTCCTTTCACCGGGGGGCTCGACGATGCGAGAACGGCCACGCCTCGCGGCGTGGCCGTTTCCGTGGGATGACAACGCGGGGACTAGCGGTAAAGTTTCTTCAACTGGCCCCAACTGCTCTTCGCGTTCGACACCGGCGAGGTGGTGTACTGGATGTTTCTCCACTGGCCATTGATGCCGTGCGGCTGGCCGGCGGGGAACGCGAACATCTTCATGTGGCCACCGGCGTACCACGGCGTGAGCGCGCCCCACTCACCGTGGCCTTCGGCCGGGTTGCCCTGGTCGAACGCGAGCAGGCCGCTCGTGTAGTTGATGCTGTTGTACCGAACGCTGTACACGACCTGCGCCGGTGAAGCCGCCGACAGGCCGTTCGGGATGTACGTCATGCCCAGCTTGATCGGCGTGTTGTTCACGTACAGCAGGCCGAACGCGCCCGTGAACGAGAAGAACGGCAGCCGGCCGCCGAACACCGCGATCTCGCCGTCCGTCGTGCGCACGTTGAACAGGCCGTCCGCATGCGGGCCCCACCAGGGCGCGAGGCTCAGGCCGCCCTCGCCGATCCCGTTGAGCGTGACGTCGGACGAATACTCGAACGCGTCGCCATTCGCGAACTGGATCGGATTCGTGCCGTCCTGCGAGAAGCGCCAGGTGTGCAGGTTCGCGAATCCGGCGCAGATGGGCTGCGGCGGCTGATTCTGGTCGTCGATCTCGACCAGACCAGGGAACGCGTTCGTGGTGTTGATGATCGAGATCGGGCAGTCGTCGAACACGCGCAGATGGATGCTGGCGCTGTTCGGCAGCGGCGTGGCGAGGGCAGCGGAGGCAAACGCGAGACACGCGGCTGCAAGCGCCAGTCCAGTGGTAGTGATCCGCCTCATGGGGGCATCTCCAAGATGAAAGGTGGGCAGGCTCACCACTCGCTGCGAGTCCGCACAGCCAGCGGCAGGTTGGCCTGCGTCGCGTGGACGCGGCAGCGAACGCCGGGTCGGGCCAACACACGTGCCCTGTCCGGGAGACGCCGGGAGCCTGGAGCTGGTCCTGGCGGAGCGCGGTGCGAGGGGGGTGGCATTGGACCCGCACTTTCGTTGCCATGAAAACGATTACATCTGCGTTGTGGGGGTGTCAAGACACCTGTTAGGGTGCGAGCCGAATTGACGCATGCGGGCCGCACGGGCCCGTGCGCCGACCAGCCCTTCCGGACGAGGTCCTCGTGAGCGGATCGCTTTCATTCCCAGCCGGATTCCTTTGGGGTGCAGCGACTTCGGCGTACCAGATCGAGGGTTCGCCGCTCGTCGACGGCGCCGGCGCCAGCATCTGGCACCGATTCTCGCACACACCCGGCCGGACGCTGCAGGGCATGACCGGGGACGTCGCATGCGACCACTACCGCCGCTGGCCGGAGGACATCGCGCTCATGCGCACCCTCGGATTGCGTTCCTACCGCTTCTCGGTGGCGTGGGGGCGCGTGTTCCCGCAGGGCTTCGGGCGCGTGAACGAGGCCGGTCTCGACTTCTACGAGCGACTCGTGGATGGGCTTCTCGCGGCGGGCATCTCCCCCATGCTCACGCTGTTCCACTGGGATCTTCCGGCCGCCCTTCAAGATCGCGGCGGCTGGACGAACCCCGACATGCCGAAGTGGTTCGCGGACTATGCGGGCACGTTGTTCGCACGATTGGGAAGCCGCGTGCCGATGTGGTGCACGATCAACGAGCCGTGGGTCATCGTGGACGCGGGCTACGTGCACGGCGTGAACGCGCCGGGACACCGCGACTGGTTCGAGGCTCCGCGCGCCTCGCACGGCCTGCTGCTCTCGCACGCCGCGGCGGTGCGCCGGTTCCGCCAGATGCACGTGCGCGAGGCGCGCATCGGCTGGGTGGTGAACCTGGCACCGCACCACGCGGCCTCGGACTCGCCGGCCGACGTGGCCGCCGCCGCGCGCGGGCACGCGTACTTCAACGAGCACTATCTCGATCCGGTGTTCCTTGGCCGCTACCCGGACTCGGTTCGCGAGCTGTTCGGCGAGGCGTGGCCGGAGCACCCGGCCGATGAACTCCGCTCGCTCATGGAGCCTTTCGATTTCCTCGGCATCAACTGGTACACCGGCTACGACGTGCGCCACGACGATGCCACGCTGCCGACGCGCGCGGCCGAGGTGCCGGGCGAGCGAGGGCCCCGCATGACCACGGGCTGGGAGGTACGGCCCGAGTTGTTAGTGGAAACACTCACGTGGGTGAAGGAGCGCTACGGAAACCTGCCGCTCTATGTCACCGAGAACGGCGGCGCGTTCCCCGATCCCGACGAGGCTCAAGACGGCCGCGTCGAGGACCCGCTGCGCACCGACTACCTGCGCCGGCACATCGCCGCGCTCCGTGAGGCCATGCGCAGCGGCGTGGACCTGCGCGGCTAC
>JANNKI010000399.1:0-3151 GCA_031396225.1 bacterium
CGATGAAGTAGGCGGTGCTGTGCGACAGGCCGGAAAGTTCGTGAGTCTCTGCCTGCCCCGCGGGCAGCGGATCCGGCCCGGCGGCCGGAGTGGCGGCCGCGAACGAGGCATCGTCGAGGATCGGCGAAGTCGAATAGCGCAGGTCGTAGGCCGACGCGCGGCCCACACCCGCGTCGTCTCCGGTGGCCGTCCACGCGAGTCGCAGGTGGCTCGATCCGCTCTCGGTCACCGAAAGGTCGGATACCGCGCCCGGGTTCGTGACGTCGGGATCGGCGATCGCCAGGAACGCGTTCAGGCGCGCGCCAGTCACCATCTTGCCCGCGAGCTGTGGCTTTGGGTCGGCGCCGTTCAGGATGAGCTGCTTGATGAACAGGTTCGACGCGCTCGGGAATCGTCCCATCGCCAGGCCGACCACACCCGCCACGTGCGGCGTCGCCATGGACGTGCCCGAGAGCAGCTGGTAGCCGCCACCGGGCTGGCAGGAGAGGATCGCCACGCCGGGTGCGGCCAGGTCCACGGTCGTCGCGCCGAAGTTCGAGAACGAAGCGAGGTTGTCGTTGTGGTCGGTGGCGGCCACCGAGATGATGTAGGGCGAGTTGTAGGCGGACGGGTAGTGCGGGTTCAGGTCGGTGTTCGCCGAGGAGTTGCCCGACGCTGCGACGAACACCTGGCCGGCGGCGCCGGCCTGGTTGATCACGTCCAGGAGCGCCTGCGAGAAGCCGCCGCCGCCCCACGAGTTGTTCGTGAGCTTGCAGCCAATCGCGATCGCGTACTGCACGCTCGAGATCGCGCCCGCGGTCGAGCCGGAACCCGAGCCGCTCAGAAACTTGATGCCGACGACCTTGGCATTCCAGTTGACGCCGGTGACGCCGAGGTTGTTGTCGCCCACGCCGGCGATCGTGCCGGAGACGTGCGAGCCGTGGCCATTGTCGTCGAACGGGTCGCCGTCGTTGTTCACGAAGTCGTACCCGTGCACGTCGTCAACGTAACCGTTGGCGTCGTCGTCGATGCTGTTCCCGGGGATCTCGCCCGGATTCGTCCACACGTTCGCCGCGAGGTCCGGGTGGTTGTAATCCACGCCGGTGTCGATGACTCCGATCTTGAGGTTCGGGTCACCGGTGAACACGTCCCAGGCATTGCTCGCCTTGATGTCGGCGCCGGGCGTGCCGCCCGTCTGCCCGGTGTTGCGCATGCCGTAGAGCTCGGAGAAGCGCGGATCGTTCGGGATGGCGTCGAGCGTGATCTCGAAGTTCGGCTCGACGTATTCGACGTCCGGATCGTTCGCGAATCGGCGGATCGCCGCGTCGGTGGACATGCCGCGGAGCCGCACGTGCTCCATGCTGAGTCCGCGGAACTCGCGCACGAGCGTCGCATTGAGACGCGAGCGGAAGTTGGCGCGCGAGTTGGGCGTGACGCTCTGCTTATAGCGAACGATCAACTCGCCGGGAATGATGCGCGGCGGAGCGGCGAATGCGAGCACCGGAACCAACAGGGCCAGCGCTGCGACGAATGCGAGGATGCGTGAGATCCCCGGTCGATGGGACATGCTCAACCTCCAGTTGGCTGGGGTAGCACCGGGTCGACGGTGCCGTTCACCGGAGCGCGGAGATGCGCCTGCTCATGCGTGCGACTGGAACGCAGAACGGATCGGGAAGGGCCTCCTTCAGCAGGGGGGGGTCGGACTCGACGCCAAGAAGAGCCAGCGTGCGCCGACAGGTAACTCCCCGAGATGCCGAAGGTCAATGAAAAGTTAGGCGGCCATCTGCCGCATGGGCCTAGGCCAGGAGTCGTGCCGCGCTCACCCGACCCGCTGACTCGCGACTGGCATTCTCCGTTTGGAAAACGCGGCGACGTGGGTCGCTAGTGTTCCGACTCGGAAGTCATGTTAACGCCTGACGGCCTTGCGAATGACGTCGGCCGGCTCCTTGGTCCACACGAACGGCGTGGGATGATCGTTCCACTCGTTGATATAGCGACCGATGTGCTTGACGAGCGCACGGACAGTGTCGAAGGAGCCCCGTCGGATCGACTTACGAGTCAGGATCCCGAACCACGCCTCGATCAGGTTCATCCACGAGGCGCCCGTGGGGGTGAAGTGGAAGTGCACACGGGGATGCGCCTCGAGCCACGCGCGCGCCGCAGGAGTCGTATGGGTGGACGAGTTGTCCATGATGACATGCAGTTCACGGTGGGGATAGCCCCGCGCGACGCGGTCGAGAAAACCGACGAAGTCGAGGCCGGTGTGCCGCTCACGACACTCGCCGATCACGTTCCCACTGGCGACCTCGAGCGCCGCGTACAGGCTGGTCAGGCCATTGCGCTGGTAGTCGTGCGTCTGACGGGCGGGGATCCCGGGCCGCAACGGGAGCAGCGGCTGCGTCCTGTTGAGCGCCTGGATCTGGGTCTTTTCATCGAGGCTGAGCACCACCGCGTGGGTAGGTGGGTCCAGGTACAGGCCGATGATGTCGCGGATCTTCTGCTCGGCGTCGGGGTCGGTGGTGAACTTGAAGGTCTCGACGCGATGCGGCTGAAGGGCATGCCCGCGCCAGATCCGATGCACGGTGCTCTGCGACACGTCGGCCTGGCGGGCGAGATCGCGTGTGGTCCAGTGGGTATGGCCGGGGCGCGGCGGCTTCAGGGTCAGCGCGATGATCTGTGCGCGTTTGCGAGCGGTGATGGTCAAGGGGCGACCGGAACGCGGACGGTCGGCGAGGCCCTCGACGCCTGCTTCGGCAAAGCGACGACGCAGGCGGCTGATCTGGACAACGGTGTAGCCGGTGCGCTCGGCGATGGCCGTGCCCGACAGGCCGTCCGCCATCAGCAGCACGGTGCGCGCGCGACGCACCAGCCCCGCCGGCGCCGATGCTGCGCGTTGCAGACGTTCCAGTTCTCGCCGATCCGGGGCGGAGACGCGAATGGGTCGCAGATGATTGGCCATGGGTTCCCTCCCGTAGGGTGCCATAGCCATATTATCACTACTTCAGACTCAGAACACTAGGCGAGCTCGCCTTCCACGCGCACGCGCGTCACCGGGCGCGACAGCAGACTCCGAACGCGCAATACGAGGAACACGGCCACGGCCGCAAGCCCCGCCACGAACCCCCACCACAGCCCGACCACACCCAACCCGCTGCGGAAGCCGAGCCACAGG
>JANNKI010000418.1:0-2559 GCA_031396225.1 bacterium
GGTCCGACCACGCGCGGCGATGTCGTCCACCAGGTCCGCCGCGGAGAAGTCCCGCGTGGCGGTGCCGCCCGCGTAGAACACCTCCAGCAGCCAGACCAGGTCCCCCGGCGCCGTTCGCGTGGCGAACGTGTCCACGAAGCCGTCGCGCAGGAACCGGGTTGGGCCGTAGCCGTGCGGCTGGTAGATCGCGAGCACGCGCCGAGCGCGCAGCCGGGCCGTGGCGAGCGAGGCGGCGATCTTCGCCGGATTGTGCCCGAAGTCGTCCACCACCTCCACACCGCGCGCGTGGCCCAGCGACTGGAAGCGCCGCGCCACGCCGCGATAGCGCGCGAGCGGCGCCACCATCCCGTCCAGTCCCACACCCAGTGCGCGGCAGGCGGCGATCGCGCCGAGCGCGTTCTCGACGTTGTGCTCGCCGGGCACCGGCAGCGTGAACGACACGCCGTCCACGCGGAAGCGGCTCGAGGTGGGCGCGAGTTCCAGGTCGGTGCCGCGCACCTCGGCCCCCTCGCCGAATCCGAACACGACGGCTCCCTCGCGGAGGTCGGCGGGAATGCCCTGCTCGCCGCACACGAACGTCTCGCGCGTGCGGCGCTTGAGGATCCGGAACATGGCCGCGACCTCGTCCTCGGACTTGTGGTCGCGCGACAGGTTCAGGCACACCGACAGCGCGGGCTGGTAACGCACCAGCGAGCCGTCGCTCTCGTCGGCCTCCACCACCAGCGGCCCCTTCCCCGCCCAGGCGTTGCCCCAATAGCCCGAGTCCTGAAGCGTCACCAGGTCCCCACCCGTGATCACCGAAGGGTCGCGCCCCGCGCCTCGCAGGATCTCGAATGCCATGGCCACGGTTGTGGACTTGCCACTCGTGCCCGACACGGCCACGGAGCGGAACTCGCTCACCCAGTAGGCCAGCATCTCGGAGCGGTGGACGAGCGGCAGCGCGCGCGATTTCGCCACGGCCACGTCGGGCACCGAGTCCTCGACGGCCGTGGACAACACCAGCGCGGCGCAGTCGCCTGCGAGCCCGCTGCCGTCCTGCGGCCACACCTGCACGAGCAGGCGCTCGAGCTGGGCGCGCGCCTCGGGCCGTTCGCCCTGATCGAAGCCGCGGTCGCTGCCGCTCGCCCGCCCGCCGAGCATGGCCTGGAACTGGGCCAGCGCGCTCATGCCGCTGCCACCGACGCCCGCATAATGGAAGCGCGCGGCCGAGAGCGGATCCGGCAGGTCGTGCCCCGCCGCATCCAGGATCGCCACCAGGTCGCCTTCGTGAACGCGATCAAAGAGCGCCGCCACTTCGGCGTTGGACATGCGGATGCACCCCGACGACGCCGGCTCCCCGAGCTTCGATTCGTGGTTCGTGCCGTGGAGGTAGATGTACCGCTCGAGCGAGTCGCAGCCGGGTCCGCGATTGACGCCGGGCTCGAGGCCGTCGAGCCACAGGATGCGCGTGGTGATCAGCTCGTCCTCGCGCGTCTCGCCACGCCACACTTCCCCGGTGGGCTCGCGACTCTTGAACACCGCACCAGGCTCGGCGCCGTCGCCGATGCGCGCATGGATCCGGTGCCAGCCGAGCGGGGTGCGGTTGGAGCCTTCCTCGCCCCCCACGCCCCGGGACGACGTGGACCCAGCCGCGGTGAACGCGACGGCGCCGTGCTCGAGCAGGTGCACGCGCTGGTGCTCGACGTCCACGAGCAGCAGGCGCGCGGGCAGGTCACGCACCGGCGCACGCGCGCGTGTCAGCGCACGCCTGGCGAGCGCCAGAACCTCCGTGTCGACGGCTGGAATCCCCATGCCGCGCACCTTGCCATAGCCGGGCGGGGATGCGTATCGCGGGCGCGGCCGGCGCATGCGGAGCAAACGCGAAGGGCCGGTCGCCAGGCGACCGGCCCCTCTGTCCGCGCGCGGCCCGCGCAGGAATCTCGGGAGGTCGAGGCCCCGCTCGATGCCGGAGCGATCGAGCGAGGAGCCTTGCATCATCCGCTTTACGAAGCAAGGACGTTTCACTGGCACATCCTTGACGTTCCGCCGCGAGGATCAGCGGGAGCGGAGGCTCCAGGCGAGCATCAGCCAGCCGGAGATGAACGCTGCGCCCCCCAATGGGGTGACGGCGCCCAACAGCCGGGGCGCGCCCAGGGCGAGCGCGTAGAGGCTGCCCGAGAAAAGCACGATCCCCGCGAGGAACAGACGGGCCGGCACTCGCGAGCCTCGGCCGGCCGTGGCTCGGTCGGCGCAGACCACGGCGGCCAGTGCGTGCACGAGCTGGTAGCGCGCGGCGGTCTCGAACAGGGCGAGCGCCGCCGGCTCCAGGCGCCCGCGCAGCGCGTGCGCCCCGAACGCCCCGGCGGCCACGGCGAGTGCGGCGAGAAGCGCGCCCAGGAGTCCCGAGTTCATGCGGCCAACCTGAGGCTCGAGGCGCGCGCGCACCATGAGGTATTCCCTAACTATTCTACTAGAACATTCAACTGGTCCTCATGATCCCAACGCCCGATGTTCCCTACGATACCGACTTCCCCACGCCATCACCCCCTCGGCCCCGTTCGCCAGCCGCGACTTCTCAGG
>JANNKI010000458.1:0-3722 GCA_031396225.1 bacterium
TGGGCTCCATGGTGGAGTCGAGCCTGGCGCTCACCGCGGCCGCGCAGCTGGCGCCACTCGTGGACTACCTCGACCTGGACGGTCACTGGCTCTTGAAGGACGACCCGTTCGACGGAGCGCCCGGTGAGCGCGGCGAGATCCGCCTGAGCGAGCACGCGGGTCTGGGCGTGACGCCAGCACGGGCGGTGGTGCGATGAGCCGCCGCCTGCGCCTGTACGTCGCCGCCACGGTGCTCGCGGCCGCCGCGCTGCTGGCGGTCGGCTGGCCGGAACGGTTCGCCACCGACTGGGGTCACTACGTGGCCTGGGTGGTCATCTGCCTCGTCTCCGAGACGATGTGGAGCAATACGCTGTCGGGCACCGCGACCTGGAGCCTGTCGGCCACGGCCGGCCTGTCGAGTGCGGTGCTGTGGGGCAACGGCGCCGGCATCTGGATCTCGGCGCTGTCCACGCTGGTCGCCGACCTGTTCGTGCTGCGCAAGCCCCTCGTGCGCGTGGCGTTCAACGCCGGGCAGATCTCCGTGGCGACGTGGCTCGGCGCGTTGCTGTTCGAGTTGCTCGGTGGACGCGCGGCGCTGCCCGTCATCTCCGGGGGAGGGTTGCTCGACCGCACGCAGGCCACCTCGCTCATGCTGCCGTTCCTCGGGCTCATGGTGGGCTACTTCGTCGTGAACCGCGCCATGGTGGCGCTCGCCGTGGCCTGGTCGGGCGACCGCGGCTGGCGCCAGGTGCTGCTCGAGGACTGGCTCTACATGGCGCGGATCGAGGTGGACGCCGCCTCGTTCCTGCTCACGCCGCTCATGGTGATCTCGTTCACCACGGTGGGTTACCCGGGCGTGCTGCTGTTCTACGCACCGCTGTTCATGCTGTTCCAGTCCGACCGCCGTTTCATCGAGCTGAAGCGGGCGGAGGACATCAACCTGCGCAACGCCCGCTTCGCCGCCAAGGGCGAGCTCGCGGCGGGGATCGGGCACGAGCTCAACAACCAGCTCGTCGCGATCAGCGCGCGCGCGCAGATGTTGCTGAAGGACTCCGAGAAACAGTCGTTCGACAACGCGCCCCGCCACGCGCAGATCATCCTGGAGCAGAGCAAGCGCATGGGCGTGCTGGCGAAGGGCCTCATGGATTACACGCGCAACAAGGTGAACGTGGAGCCCATGGACCTGAATGGCATGCTCACGAGCACCATCGAGTTCGTGAAGAGCGACAAGCGCTTTCGCGGTGTGGAGTGGGACGTGCAGCTGGATCCGGGGTTGCCGCAACTGCGCGCCGACGTCGGCCAGATCCAGGGCGTGTTCATCAACCTGTTCGTGAACGCCGCGGACGCCATGGGCACGCAGGAGACTCGCCGCGCCATCGCGGTGCGCACGAAGCTCGACGAGCGCACGCAGGCGGCCGAGATCGACGTGCAGGACACCGGCCCGGGCATCAAGCGCGAGCACCTCGGGCGCATGTTCGAGTTCATGTTCACCACGAAGCCGGAAGGTCACGGTTTCGGCCTGTCCACGTCGCATCGCACCATCGAGAACCACGGCGGGCATATCACCGTGGACAGCGAGCCGGGACAAGGCGCGCGCTTCCACATCGAGCTGCCGCTGTCGGGCCCGGGGAGCTGGCGCTGACCGACGCTGCCGGGCGCGACCTGATCGTGGCACGTCCCACGGTGGCCACCGTCGCGCGCATCGATTTCGGCTCCGTGCGACTGCTCACGGACGACGGTCACTCCTACGAGGCCACCGTGCCCGGAAAGATGCGCGGGGCCAAGAAAGTGCTGGGCAACGCCGTCGTGACCGGCGATCGCGTGCGGTTCGCCTGGGACGCCGAGCGCGCCGTTGTGGAAGCCGTTGAGCCACGACGCAACGCGTTCTCGCGCCGGGCGGCGGGCGAGCGCGAGGTGGAGCAGGTGGTGGCGTCCAACCTCGACCAGGTGCTGGTGGTGGCGTCGCTGCTGCGTCCCGAGTTCAAGCATGGCCTGGTGGACCGCGTGCTGGTGCAGTCCGAGCGCGCCGGCGTGCCGGCGGTGCTGGTGCTCAACAAGACCGACCTCGACGCGCTCAACGAGGCCGACGCCATCCTCGCGGAATACACCCGCGCCGGCGTGGACGGCGTCGCCACCTGTGCCGTGAGCGGCCGGGGCGTGGAGGTGGTGCGGGAGCGCTGCCACGGCCGGCGCACGCTGCTCGTGGGGCACTCGGGCGTGGGCAAGAGCACGCTGCTGCACGGCCTCATGCCCCACGAGACCATCGCCCAGGGCGAGGTGAACGAGGTCACGGGAAAGGGCCGGCACACCACCAGCGCCGCCGTCCTCTACCGGCCCGAGCCCGGCACCGAACTCATCGATACGCCGGGGGTGCGAGCGTTCACGCTCTGGGGGGTGGACTCGGACGACCTGGTGGAGTATTACCCGGAGTTGCGGCCCCACGTCGGGGGCTGCCGGTTCGGCGACTGCCGCCACGACCGCGAGCCGGGCTGCGCGATGCGGGCCGCCGTGGAGCGCGGCGAGGTGGGCGAGCGTCGATTCGCCTCGTACTGCAAGTTGCGCGACGAGCTCGCGGGCGGGTTCCACTAGCCGGAGTCCCACGCCGGGGCCCGCGCCGCGCGAGGAGACCCCGTGAACGTGCCGTTCCATCCCGCCGTGTCGCACCTCGAGTGCTTCGACTGCGGCGCGCGGTGCGACCTGTCGGCGCCACGTTCGGTGTGCCCGGGTTGCGCCCGGCCACTCGTGGTCCGTTACGACCTCGCGCGCATCCGCGCGGAGGTGCCGCGCGAGTCGCTCGGTCGCTATGGCACCGACCTGTGGCGCTATCGCATGGTGTTGCCGTTCGCGCTGTCGTTCCCGGTCGTGCGGCTGGGCGAGGGCGGCACGCCGTTGCTGCCCTTGCCTCGCCTGGCCGAAGCGCTCGGCATGGACGCGCTGTGGATGAAGGAGGAGAGCCCGAACCCCACCCAATCGTTCAAGGCGCGCGGACTGGCGCTGGCGGTGAACGGCGCGCTCGCCTGGGGGCGAAAGGGCATCGCGCTGCCGTCGGCCGGCAACGCCGGAAGTGCCGCCGCGGCGTACGCGGCCGCCGCCGGGCTCGCCTGTCGCGTCGCCATCCCCGAGGACACGCCCGAGGCGTTCGCGCTGGAGCTGGCGGCGTTCGGCGCCGAGGTCCGGCGCGTGCCGGGCACCATCGCCGACTGCGGCCGCGTCGTGGCGGAGGGGCCGCCGGCGCCCACGTGGTGGAACGTGGCCACGTTCAAGGAGCCGTTCCGGCTCGAGGGGAAGAAGACGCTGGGCTACGAGATCGCCGAACAACTCGGCTGGGAGCTCCCCGACGTTATCCTCTTCCCGACGGGCGGCGGCACCGGGCTCGTGGGGATGGCGAAGGCATTCCGCGAGATGCAGGAGCTGGGCTGGGTGGGCGCGCGCCTGCCGCGGCTGGTGGCCGTGCAGGTGCGCGGTTGCGCCCCCGTGGTGCGCGCGTTCGAGCTGGGCGCGGCGCGCACCGAACCGTGGGCCGACGCCAGGACGATCGCGAGCGGCCTGCGCGTGCCGTCGCCGTTCGCCGACACGCTCATCCTCGAGGCGGTGCGCGCCACGCGGGGCACGGCCGTTGCCGTGAGCGAGGAGGAGATGCTCGACGCCATGGTCGAGCTGTCGGCGAGCGAGGGCTGTTTCGTGGGCCCCGAGGGCGGCGCGTCGCTGGCCGCACTTCGCCAGCTGCTCGCGAGCGGTGAAGT
>JANNKI010000528.1:0-13029 GCA_031396225.1 bacterium
GAACTGGCTGCCCGGGTCGCGCGTGCCGTCCTCGCGCTGGCGCGTCACGGCGCGTCCCCGCCACGTGCTGGTCCCGCCTCCGGCGTTGGTGACCACCGTGGTGTACTGGCCGTTCGAGAGGAAGTGAGCACTCGGGTGCAGCGTGTGGGGCGAGCGGAATCGTCGCGGCGAGACCGCGGGCAGCGAAGGCTCCACCCGCGTCGACTCGGCGGGCCGCGGCCGGATGACCGGCACGTAGCGCGGCACGCGCTCCTGCAACAGCGGTTCGGTGGCCTGCACGCGGGGATCCGAATGGAAGCGGCGCACCATCGGGGCGCCGAGCACCGCACTGCCCAGCGCCACGAGGCTCATGCCCTGGTGATGGGCGAAGAACGCCTGCACCCGCTGCAAGCGGGCGGGCTCGCGCACGGGCTCGCCGTCATGGTCGTGTAGCTTGCGCGGCGTGTAATCGAGCGCCTCGATGAACCCGTACGCTCCGGTGGCGCCCTCGCGATCGAGCCGGCGGAAATTCGCGGCGGCGGCGGCGGGGTCCACCAGCGCGGCGAGCGCGGTGGCATAGGGCGCGATCACCAGGTCCTCGGCGAGCCCGCGCTTCAGGCCGGAGCCGGGAATTCCAAAGGCCCTGTACTGGTAGGTGCCGTGCGCGTCCTGCACGTCGTAGGCCGACTCCGAAATTCCCCACGGCACGTGCAGGCGCCGGGCGTAGAGCACCTGCGCGCGCAGAGCCTCGCGCGAGGCGTTCTCGAGCAGCGTCTCGGGATGGCTGCGCAGCAGGAGCAGCGGCATCAGGTACTCGAACATCGAGCCGCTCCACGACACCAACGTGGTGCAGCCTTCCACGCTCACCAGGGCGCGCGCGAGCCGGAACCAGTGCTCCTGCGGCACGTCCCCGCGGGCGATCGCGATGAAGCTCGCCAGGCGCGCCTCGGACGCCAGCAGGTCGTAGTACGACTCATCCAGGCGCCCGGGGCTCTCGGCGTCGGCCAGGCGGTAGCCGATCGCGAACACGCCGCGCGTACGGTCGTAGAGGAACCGCCAGTTCATGGCGTCAGCCAATGCGTCCGAACGGCGGGCGAGGTCCAGCAGCTGTTCGCGCAGCGCCTCGCGATCAATCGCGGGCTCCGGTGCCGGCGCCAGTGCCTGTCCGAGCAACGTATGCCACACCGCGACTTCGGCGGCCTCGGCTCCGTCCGACGCCTCCGCCGCGACCCGTGCGAGTGCGTCGCCCAGGCCGGCGGCACTCCGCCGTGCGTTGGCGAGCCGCGTTTCCGCCGGCCCCTCCTCGGCGAGCGTGCGCCGCAACGACTCGAGGCCCTGTTGCGCCAGGCTGCACCGGCGGCGCAGCTCCGTCGCGGGGTGGGCTTGCCGCGAGAGCGGCAACAACGCCTCGGCGAGCACACCGGCGGTGTCGGCGGCGCCCGCACAAGTTGCTTCGACGTTCTCGTCGGCGTCGGCCACCTCCCGCAGGCCCTGAGCCAACGCCATCAGCGCGCCCGCCAGGTTGCCGCTGTCCACGGTGGAGACGTAGCGCGGGGCCAGCGGCGCCAGGCTGGTGGTGTCGTACCAATTGAGCAGGTGGCCCTCGTGACGCTCCAAGGCCTCGACACTCGTGAGCGTGGCGTCCACGCGGTCCGCGAGACGTTGCGTGCCCAGGTAGCCCAGGTCGTGCGCGGCGAGCGTGGAGAGGAGCCCCATGCCGATGTTCGTGGGCGACGTGCGGTGAGCGATGCGCGGCTCCGGAACCATCTGTACGTTGTCGGGCGGCAGCGCATGCTCCGCCTCGGTGACGAACTCCTCGAAGTAGTGCCACGTCCGGCGGGCGACTCGGCGCAGCTTCCCTGCATCGGCAGGACTCAGGGCCAGGCGGATCGGCACGACCGGCCGACTCAACCACCACGCGACCAGCGGCGACGCGAACCAGGCGGCCAGGAACGGCAGCGCCGCCGGCAGCGCGTCGGGGCGCGATGGCAGCATGCCCAGCAGCACGCCGAGGGCCGCCGCCGGTCCGGCCCACATCTCGGCCACGAACACGCGTGGACCCTGGCTGGCCAGTAGCCCCGCCGCCCGAGCCGCGCTCGCGGCGGCGGTCTCCCATTCGAGCAGTCGGCGCTGGGTGACCACCATGCGCACCAACGTCAGCGCGATGGCGTGCACCATCTCGTAGGCGTGGTAGGCGAGTAACGTGATCTGCAGCAGCACCTGGGCGCCCGCGTTCTCCAGTTCCGTCCAAACGTCGTTCAGGAACACGCCCACCGGTTGTTGCGGGCGCGGCCCACCGGCGAAGTGAACGAGTGGGGGCAGCAACGGGAAGGCGAGCACCGCCAGTGCCGCGAGCGTCCAGGCGAGCGGCGAGCCCGGCAGCCACGTCCACGCCGAGGCGAGCAGCGCCACCAGCGCCGGCGCCACCAGGCTCCTGCGCAGGTTATCGAGGATCTTCCAGCGACTGATGAGCGGCAGGCGGCTGCGCTCGAGGCCGCGTCGCGCCGGCACCAGCGGCAGCACGTGAGAGAGAATCTGCCAGTCGCCTCGCACCCAGCGATGCTGGCGCCGCGCATGCGCCAGCACGCTGGACGGGAAGTCGTCCACCAGTTCCACGTCAGAGACCAACGCGCAGCGCGCGAACAGCCCCTCGAACAGGTCGTGCGAGAGCATGGCGTTCTCGGCCACGCGTCCCTCGAGCGACGCGGTGAACACGTCCACGTCATAGAGCCCCTTGCCGGCGAAACTCCCTTCCCCGAACAGGTCTTGATACGTGTCGGAGACCGCGGTGGAATAAGGGTCCACGCCGGTGTGCCCGGCATAGGCGCGCGCGAACAGCGAGCCGGCGGCACTGGCCATGGTCACGCTCACGCGCGGCTGCAGGATGCCGTAGCCCTCGACCACGCGCCGGAGCGAGGGGTCGAAGCGCGGGCGGTTCAACGGATGCTCGATCACGCCGATCAGCTGCCGCGCGCTGTCGCGCGGCAGCCGCGTGTCGCTGTCGAGCGTGAGGCAATACCGCACGCTGCCCAGGATCCCGGAGTCCCCCACCTGTGCGGCGAAGCTGGTGTCGGTGGCGCCTCGCAGCAGCCGGTTGAACTCCTCGAGCTTGCCGCGCTTGCGTTCCCAGCCCATCCACACGTCCTCGCTGGCATTCCAGCGGCGCGCGCGGTGGAACAGGTAGAATCGGTTCCCGGCGTCAGGAGCGTAGCGAGCGTTGAGCGCATCGATCCCCTTGACCGCCGCGGCGAGCACGTCGTCCTCGCCGGCCTGGTGCTCGGTCAAGGCGTCGGGGAAGTCGGTGAGGAGCGCGAAGTGGATGTGCGGGTCCATGTTGCCGAGCGCCTGTATCTCGAGGTGCTCCACCAGCGACCTGGCACCCTCGACGGACGTGAGCATGGTCGGCACGACCACCATGGTGCGCGCCGCTTCGGGCACCCCTCGGCGCAAGTCGAGCCGCGGCAGCCGCCTGGGTGGCGCGAGCCGATGGACGACGCGGTGCAGCAGGGCCACGGCGAGCTCGCTGGCCGGGATGAGCGCGAGTGCCCCCGCCCAGCCCCAGGCCCAGGCCGGCACCAGTGCCGCACGCGCCACGGCCACAGCGCCCGCCACCCCGAGCCCGGTGAGCAGGGCGAGCGCGCCCAGGTAGCACGGCGTGGCGTGCGCGAACAGCAGGCGCTTCACTCGCCGGATGAACGGCGGGTGGCTGGCCACGTCGCTCTCGAGCTGGCGGCGTCCGCCTCCGAGCAAGTGGTAGCCCACGTGTGCCACTCGCTCGTCGGCGTTGGGTGCTTCCGCTGCCTGGCGAGCGCTCTCGATGGCGCGGAGCGCGACGCGCACCTGCGCCTCGCCCGTCGGCTCCGCCAGACCTTCGACCGCATGGCGGTAGCGATCACGGCTCGCGAAATCCATGCGCACGTAGAGACCCGGCGGGTCGCGGCGCAGGATCTGCTCGATCGGACTCACGCGCTCGACGTGCTCGTTCCAGTCAAGCGTCGCGCACAGCCGAAGACTCGTGATGGAGTTGCCCATGGACAGGTGGTTCATCGCCTGCCGCTGGTGCTCGGCACGCACGGCGTCCTCCACCGTGGTGCCCGCGGCCTCGAGCCGCTCCTCGAGCTGCTTGCGCAGCTCGGCAGCACCCGCACCGAACTCGCGCATGCGCTGCAGCAGTTGGTCCACGAACGCCACGTGGAGCACCTCAGGCAGCTGCGGCGGTCGCCCGCTCGTCCGTGCATTCTCGAACAGCGCGAACGTGCGGTCGGCCTCGCGGCGGCCCGCGCGGCTCTCGAGAATCTCCTCGGACAGCCGGCGCAGGTGCTCGATCAGGGATAACTTGAGCATGCTGGGCCATGCCCACAGTTCGCCGATGCTCAGGGGTGCGACGGTCTGGTACGCATTGATGAAACGATCCAGCCGCTGCGCATCGAGTCGCGCATCGCTGTAGCGAAGCAACTCCACGGCCATGGCGTACACTCGCGCGGTGCCGGCCCGCCTGCGGGTGGCGAGCTTCGGCAGCTCCCGGTAGTAGCGCGTGGGGAGGTGATGGCGGATCTCGCGCAACTCGCCTTCCACCAGGTAGAAGTTGTCGAGCAGCCAGTCGACGGCCGGCGTACTGGCCTCGCCGCGCCGCACGTCGCCGGCGAGCGTGCTGTACGCGTGGCGAAGCATGCGCGCGTCGTCGGACAGGCGGCGGAGCAGCTGCAGTCGGCCGCGCCGCGGGTCGCGCGAGAGCGTGAACTCCGCGGCCAGCGCCCGGGCGCGCTCCTCCAGGCGCTCCACTCCGAGCAGCTCTCCGTGCAGGGGGCTCGAGTCGAGGCCGATCAGCTTCAGGCGCGCGTCACCCAGCGGGCCCGCGGCGGCAGGGGAAGATGGCTGGCGGGCGAGAGTCAATGGCCGACCATCCTTCCAGAACGGACCGCGGGAGAATCCGCGGCCGCGATCGACGCGGCGAGCGCATCCTAGCAGGCTTTGACGCGCTCGGCCGTTGGCCGGCCTTGAACGTCAGGCTGGCGCAGCCTCAGGGAATGTCGGTCCAGCTCGGGAGGGCGTGGCGCAGCGTGCCCAGCGCGAAACTGGCGGACAGCCCACCGCCGAATCCGAACAACCCGAACCTGCGTCCCACCGACAACTCCGGGCCGTTCAATGCCAGCGCGAGCGGGATCGACGCGCTGGTCGTGTTGCCGAACCGTCCGCCGGCGTCCAGCACCTGCCCGCCGAATCCGCGATCGCGCCACATCTTCACGATGGACGCGTTCAGGGTCAGGTTGGCCTCGTGAAGCGCGACCAGGTCGAGGTCCTCGAAACGCCAGCCCGCCTTGGCGAGTGCCGCATCCATGGCGGGCCCGCCGGTGAACGGCACGAGGACGTTGCGCACGGCGGCACCGTCCATCGCGAGCCGATGCCTGCCTGCCTCGATCTCGGGCTGCGAGGGCGTGGGCCATCGCGAGCCGCCCGCGGGGGTGAGGATGATGTCGGCATTGCCCCCGTCGAGCCAGCTCCAGAACTGGGTCGGCGCAAACCAGTCCTCGGCCTCGGGCACCGCCACGCACAGCATCGCGGTCCCGGCGTCGCCGAGTACGGTGGCGAAGCTTCGATCCCGCCAGTTGATGGTGGCGCTCATGCGGTCGGCTCCCACCAGCAGGATGCGCTTCGCCATGCCGGCGCGGATGAGCGCGTAGCTGAGCATCAGCGACGTCACCCAACTGCTGCACGCCAACGAGACGTCGGCGCCCTTGATCTCGCGTGGGACGGGCCCGGACCACACGGGAATGCCCAGCTCGTGCTGCAGCAGGGCCGCATCGGGCGGGCTGTAAAGGTAGGAGGGGGTCACGCTCGCGACGAGGATCGCGTCCACGTCGCCGGCGTTCTCGCCCGAGCGCTTAAACAGCAGCCGGGCCGCGCGCGTGGCCAGGTCCACAGTGCCCTCGCCCTGCGCGCTGAAGCGCCGCTCGGTGAATCCGATGAAGCGTCTCACCCAGCGATCGCTCGTCTCGAAGAGCTTCGCCTCCTCAGGCGAAAGCGCCGCGCCCCCGGCGGCGCGCCTGCGCATGCGTTCGAGACGCAGGCGGGCGGCAACGCGGGAGTTGCTCCACACATGCGCCGGCGCGTGGGCCGCGAGGCCGGCGATGCGCATGCCACTGAGACCAGGGCTCAAGCACGCCCTCCCGGGTTGGCGGCCCCTGCGTGCATGGGGCCATCGGAACTGCTGATGCGAAGATATCCCCGGGCCAGCGCGGCGTTCAACTGGCCCGCGGGAGCGGGGCGGGCCGGGAGCGCCTCCGCGAGGAAGCGCCGCACGGGGCACGGCCCTCACCCGAAGATGGCCGCCGGGACCTAACGCACCACGCGCAACGGCACACTCAGGCGCGTGCGATCCCAGGCGATGACCAGCGTCCCCTCCTGGCCCCGTTGCTCGAAGCCCAGCGTGAGCTGATCGACCGGCTCGGCGAGGGCAGCCGACGATAGCTGCACTCGCGCGACATCTCGCTCCGGGTCGTACTGCGTGCCCCACTGGCCTGTCTGCGCGTTCACGATCAGCTTCCAGCCCTCGGGCGAAGGCAGCGTCCACAGCGTGTAGGTTCCGGCCGGGATCCGGGCGACGCCGATCCGCAGCGCGGCGGAAGTCCGGAACTGGGTGGCGGCGTTGGCTCCGGTGCGCCACACGATGTCCCAGGGCACGACGCCGCCGAACACGTCGCGGCCGCGCCGGAAGGGCCTGCCGTAATCCAGCCACAGCTCGGCGCCCTCGAGCGTGGCGCGCACGGTGTCGCGAGTGGAGAGCGCGCCGATGGGGCGCGTCGCGAACGCCCTGGCGACGGCGGCGAAGTCCGGCTCCGAGATGCGCTCGGCTTCGGCCTGGAACACGCTTCCCACGCCGCTGAACGCCAGGAGCCGATGCTCGGCGTCGGTCCGCATGTGAAACGCCGGGACGCGACCGACCGGGGTGACCACGTCGAGCAAAAGCGTGTCTCCGCCGGCGCGCGAGACCGTGCCGCGAAGCGTGGGGCCGCCGAGCGGGATCATGGCGACCGCCACCGACTCGGTCGCCGCCGTGCGAGCCTGCCGGGCGAGCTGGTCCATCACGCCCATGACGCCGTTCAGCGACGGCACGGCGCCTCGTCCCGCGGCCACGCGCGTGGTCACGCTGCTGTCACCGCGGGGGGTGGTGACGAGCGCCGAGTCGCCCAGGAAGTCGATGCTCGCGCGCGATTCGCGTGCCGGGCTCGCCGCGCCGAGCATGCGCGTGACCATCTCGAAGCGCCGCACGGTGCCGTCCTCGGCCAGGTCCATGACGTACGTGCGATGGAGGCTCCGCGGCGTGCGCACCACGAACTCGCCGCGCACCTGCGCGGGCGTGCGCGTCACGCGCTCCAGCGACAGCGTGTCGCGACCGAGCCGCACCAGGTACGAATGGGACGACTGGGCTTGGACGGCCGCGGGCAGGAGCGCGGTGAGGGCGAGCACGGAGGTCGTCAGGTGGCGCATCGAGAGCCTATCGCGATGGCGAGCGAGCGGGGGTGGGTGAGGGGCGCGACGTGCTCACGGTGCGTCAGCCAACCACGAAACGGTCGGCCACGTCGAGCGCCTGATCGATCAGCGCCAGCCCTTCGCGCATCTCCTCCGCGGTCGTTGTGCAGGGCGGCGTGATCTGAAGTCGGTTGAAGTGCGAGAACGGCCACACGCCGGAGTTCTTGCAGGCGGAGAGCACTTCCGCCATGGGCCTGGCGTCAGCGCCGCTCGCATTGAACGGCACCAGGGGCTCACGCGTCTTCCGGTTCTTCACCAGCTCGATCGCCCAGAACACGCCCAGGCCGCGCACCTCGCCCACGCTCGGATGCTTCGCCGCGATCCGCACGAGTTCGGGCCCGATCACGTCCGTGCCCAGCGCGCGCGCATGCTCGACGATGCGCTCCTCCTTGAAGATGCCGATGCTCGCCACGATCGAGGCGCACGCGAGCGGGTGCCCGCTGTAGGTGAGGCCGCCCGGGAACACGCGCTCCTTGAACGTGTCGGCGATGCGGTGCGAGATGACGACGCCGCCCACCGGGACGTAGCCGGAGTTGGAGCCCTTGGCGAACGTGATCAGGTCGGGCGTCACCTTCCAGCGGTCCACGGCGAACCACTCGCCGCAGCGACCGAACCCGGCCATGATCTCGTCGCAGATCATCACGATGCCATGCCGGTCGCACAGCGCGCGCACGCCGGCCAGGTAGCCGTCGGGCGGCACCAGGATGCCGTTCGTGCCGACGACCGACTCGAGAATCACGGCCGCGACCGTGTGCGGTCCCTCGACCATGAGCACATCCGAGAGATGCTCGAGCGCGCGCTCGCACTCCTCGGCCGGCGTCGTGGCATGGAACGCGGAGCGGTAGAGGTAGGGGCCCCAGAACTTGACGGCGCCCGGCGTGGCGGGCTCGTTCGCCCAGCGGCGCGGGTCCCCGGTCAGCCCGATACTCGTGCCGGTGGCTCCGTGGTAGCTGCGGTAGGTCGACAGCACCTTCAGCCGAGCGGTGTGACCTCGCGCCAGGCGCACGGCGTTCTCCACCGCCTCGGTGCCGCCATTGGTGAAGAACACCATGTCCAGGTCGCCCGGCGCCAGCTCGGTGATCAAGCGGGCGGCCTCGCCACGCATGTCGTTCGCGAACGACGGCGCGATCGTGCAGAGCCGCGCCGCCTGCGCCTGGATCGCGGCGACGAGCTTGGGAAGCTGGTGGCCGATGTTCACGTTGACGAGCTGGCTCGAGAAGTCGAGCCACGAGTGACCCTGGTCGTCCCACATGCGGGAGCCCTTGGCCCCGGCGATCACCACGGGCGCGAGCGCGCCCTGCGCGGACCACGAATGGAAGACGTGCGCACGGTCGTTCGCGTACGCGGCGGCCAGATAAGGCGAGGTGTTCAGGTCGAGTTCGGTCATGCTCGCGATGGTAGGCCACCTGCGCGCGCCGTGGAAGGGGCCCGCTTCCCGCGTCAGGCGGCCGCGGCGGTGCGCTGAGCCATCGCGTTCCCGGCGATCGCGCCGCCGTGAGAGCGTCAGTCGTTTTGCGGGTGTCGCAAGGCGCCACTATCCTCGCGCGGTTCTCGCGCTCGCCACGAGTTGCATCCCCTCGCGATCCCGGAAAGTGCCCATGACCCCTGCGCATGTGATTCGGCGTTCGGCGTTCGTCCTGCTCCTGGTGTCGAGCGCGGCTCTGGCGTTCGCTCCGGCGCTGGCGACCGCGGCTCCCGCGGCTGCCGCGGCCACCGCCGGGACGTTCGCGAAGAAGACGAAGGGCCTCGCTCGCCGCGCTGGCCTCCTCACGACGCATCTCGGCGCCAGGGCCGGCAAGCTGCTGCTCGAGCTCCCCCGCCCGTCCGGTCCGCGCGGCGAGTGCGGCCGGTTCCTCTACCTCGAGGGCATCCAGACGGGGCTGGGCTCCAACCCGGTGGGTCTCGACCGCGGCCAACTGGGCGACACGCGCGTCGTGGCGTTCCGACGTGTAGGCGGTCGCGTGCTGATCGAGCAGCAGAACCTGCGCTACCGCGCGCTCTCGCGCGACAGCAACGAGACGCGCGCCGTGCGCGAGTCCTTCGCCACGTCGGTGTTGTGGGCGGGCGAGGTGGCGGCCGAGGCGCCGGACGGACGGCTGCTCGTGGACCTGACGCCGTTCCTCGTGCGCGACGCGCATGGAGCCGTGGCCGCGCTCAAGGCGGCGGGGCAGGGCAGCTTCTCGCTCGACAAGGATCGCAGCGTGCTGGATCCCGCGAAGTGCAGGAGTTTCCCCGACAACATCGAGTTCGAGGCGTTGCTCACGTTCGCGGGCGACGAGCCGGGCTCCGAGGTGCGTGCGACGGCGCCCACGCCGCAGGCCATCACGCTCAGTCAGCACCATTCGTTCGTGCGGCTCCCCGACGACGGCTACCGTCCGCGCGATTGGGATCCGCGGTGCGGATCGTTCGAGGTGATGTTCGCCGACTACGCCCAGCCGGTCGGGGCGGAGCTCGAGCGCCGCTGGCTGGTGCGGCATCGGCTGGAGAAGACCGATCCGTCGGCTGTGCGCTCGAGGGTGCGCGAGCCGATCGTCTACCACGTGGACTCGGGCGCGCCCGAGCCCATCCGCTCGGCGCTCGTGGAAGGCGCCTTGTGGTGGGCGAGAGCTTTCGAGGCCGCGGGCTTCGTGGATGCGTTCCAGGTGAAACAGCTGCCGCCGGACGCGGACCCGTTGGACATGCGCTACAACGTCATCCAGTGGGTGCATCGCGCCACGCGCGGTTGGTCCTACGGCGGGGGCGTGACCGATCCGCGCACGGGCGAGATGCTGAAAGGTCACGTCACGCTCGGCTCGCTGCGGATCCGGCAAGACCGCATGATCTTCGAGGGCCTCGCCGGCACCGAACACACCAGCACCGGCCGCGCGGACGATCCCGTTGAGCTGAGCCTGGCGCGGATACGCCAGTTGGCGGCGCACGAGGTGGGACACACGCTCGGCTTCAACCACAACTTCGCCGCCAGCACGTATGGCGACCGCGCCTCGGTCATGGACTACCCGTCCCCAGCCGTGGGACTCGGTGCCGATGGCGCGCTCGACTTCTCCAGCGTTTACAGCGTGGGCGTCGGCGCATGGGACGTGCAGCTCGTGCGCTACGCCTACTCGACGTTCGCGACGAGCGAGGCCGAACGCGACGGCCTCGCGGCCATCCTGCGCGAGAACCGCGAGCGCGGCTACCTCTACCTTTCGGATCCCGACACGCGGCCAGCCGGCGCGGCGCATCCGCTCGCGGCGATGTGGGACAACGGCGCAGAGCCGGTAGCGCGGCTCGGGCACGAGATGGAGGTGAGGCGCGTGGCGCTCGCTCGCTTCGGAGAGCGGAACCTCCTGCCGGGCGCGCCTCTCGGCGCACTCGCCGAGGTGCTGGTGCCGCTCTACTTCCGGCATCGCTACCAGTTGGAGGCCGCGGCCAAGTCGCTGGGCGGGCTCGACTATTCCTACGCCATGCAGGGCGACGGCTCGACCCCGATGCGCGCGGTGCCAGCGGCCCGCCAGCGTGCGGCGCTGGAGAGCGTTCTCGCCACGCTCGATCCCGCGGCGCTGGACCTGCCCGAGACGCTACTCGGCCTGCTCGCCCCGGTGTCGGTGGAATACCCGACGCGCCACGAGTTCCTGGCCGGCCGCACGAGCCCCATGTTCGACGCGCTGGGTGCGGCGGCCACAGCGGCGGACCACGCGATCGGCGCGCTGCTGCCGCCCGAACGCCTGGCACGGCTGGTGGACTTCCACCGTCGCGACCTGTCCATGCCCGGGGTGGAGGAGGTGCTGGACGCGATCACGCGCCGGGTGTTCACGGGTCCCGCGCCGGTCACTCCGCGACTGCGCGCGGTGCGTCGTGCCGTGCAGGCGGCCGCGGTGCGGCGGCTGCTCGTGTCCGCCGGCGCGCAGCATTCGTCGGCCGTGCGCGCCGCGCTCGAGGCGTCGCTCGAGCGACTGGCCGCGAACCTCGCGCGGGAGGCCCGCGTGGGCGAGCCGGCGGACCAGGCGCTCAAGGCGCTCCTCGCGCGCGACATCCAGCGCTGGCTCGCCCGTACGGCCGCGGCGCCCGCGGGTGCCCATGCGGTACCCGGGGCGCCGCCCGAGCTGCCGCCCGGGCCGCCGATCGGCGGGCTCGGGCTGGCAGACGAGTGCGAGTGGGGAGCGGGCGCGCGCCGCTAGCCGGCCAGGCGCCGAGCGATCGCGTCGATCCAGCCGTCCAGCCAGGGCTGGGCGGCTCTACCTCCACACGTTCGAGCCACGCTCCACCTCCTCTCGAGTGAGGACGGAGCGCGGGCCCCGCGGCCTGCCGGGCACCACCCCGGCGGCACAGGGCCCGTCGCTCACGTCCCGGGGGTCACGGGATCACGACCACTTTTTGGCCGAGCGAGCGGCCGGCGGCCTCGAATCGCACAAAGTAGAGCCCCGCGCGGAGGATCCGTCCGGCGTCGTCGCGCTGGTCCCACACCGCGCTGTGCGTTCCGGCCGTCAACCAGCCGTCCTGGAGCGTGCGCATGAGACGGCCCGCCACGTCGTGCACGCGCAGGCGCACATTGCCCGCCTGTGGCAGCGACCAGCGCAGCGTGGTGCGCAGCCGGAACGGATTCGGCGTGGCCGGCGCGAGGCGCAGCCCCGAGACGGGTGCCTCCACACCGTTCGTGGCCGCCACGCACACCTGCTGGTCGATGGCGTAGTGCGAGGTGTCGGGATTCGTGAAGGCCACGACCTTCCAGATGTAGTGGCCCGGCGACGGCGTGTTGTAGACGATGGATTCCGGCTGGTCGAGGCTGGCCGAGGACGTGACCACATTGGAGTCGGCGTCGAGCAGGTAGAAGTCCAGGTCGCGGACGGGCGCCAACGCGAACGACAACTGGCCCTCGATGCGCTGCACGTTCATCGGCACGTCGAAGCCCACGTACGACACGCTCTTCTCGCCGGGGTCCGTGCCCATGCCCACGACGCCGGACGACCGGCCGGCCTGCTCCTCGCAAGCGAGCGCGGGCGCGGGTCCCACACCGGCGCGCGACACGATGATCAGCAGGTCACCCTCGTCGGTGAGCGAGCCGGCGTCGGTGGCGATGAACGAGAGCGTGAACGTGCCCACCTGGTCATAAGACGGTGTCCACGTGAAGATCCCCGTGGCGGGATCCAGCGCGGAGTTGGCCGGCAGTGCGTTTGCCGAGGAGAACGTGACGAGTCCCTGCTCGGGGTCGCGCGCCATGATGCGCAGGCTCAGCCGTTCGCCCGTCAGCGCCTGCCGGTCGGAGAGCGGCTCCAGCACCGGCGGCAGGTTCGAGCCAGGCGCGCGTTCGGTCACGGTGATGCGCACCACCTCGGCGTCGGTGCCCGCAGTGGGGACGGCATCGTCGGACGCATGGAACATCACGTCGTACGCTCCGGCCTGCGAGTGGTCCGGCTGCCAGTTGAACTGGCGGCTGGCGGGATTGAAGGTGGCGCCGGAGGGGAGGCCGGAAGCAGAATAGGCAAGTGGTTGACCATCCCCATCCAGCGCCGTGACCTGAAAGCCCATCGGGATGCCCTCGGC
>JANNKI010000557.1:0-1896 GCA_031396225.1 bacterium
GCTTCAAGTACGCGACCCAGGCGGGGTTCACGGTCGGCATCGACGACGTGCGCATCCCGCCCGAGAAGGACGAGATCATCGATCGCGCGCGCCAGGAAGTGGATCAGATCAACACGAACTACCGCAACGGCGTGATCACCGAAGGCGAGCGCTACAACCGCGTCATCAATACCTGGACCCACGCCAGCACCGAGGTCGAGCAGGTGACCTTCGACGGTCTGGCGAAGGACAAGGACGGCTTCAATCCGATCTTCATGATGGCGGACTCGGGTTCGCGCGGTAACCGCGAGCAGGTGCGCCAGCTCGCCGGCATGCGCGGGCTCATGGCCAAGCCGCAGAAGAAGATCACGGGCGGCATCGGCGAGATCATCGAGTCGCCGGTCATCCACAATTTCAAGGAAGGCCTCTCGGTGCTCGAGTACTTCATCTCGACGCACGGAGCGCGCAAGGGCCTTGCCGACACCGCGCTCAAGACCGCGGACGCCGGCTACCTGACGCGCCGTCTGGTCGACGTCGCCCAGGACATGATCGTGAACGAGATGGACTGCGGGACGATCCGTGGACTCTCGGTCGGGGCGCTCAAGCAGGGCGAGCAGGTGGTCGAGCCGCTGGCGGATCGCGTCCTCGGGCGCGTCGCGGCGGAGGACTTCGTGCACCCGATCTCGAACGAGGTGATCGCCGAGTCGGCGCAGCTCATCGACGAGGAGGTCGCCGCGCGCATCAACGAGGCGGCGAAGGCGGGGCTCGAGAAGATCCGCATCCGCTCGGTGCTCACTTGCGACTCGCGGCGCGGCATCTGCGCCAAGTGCTACGGGCGCAACCTCGCCACCGGCCGGCCGGTCGATCTCGGCGAGGCGGTGGGAGTGATCGCCGCACAGTCGATCGGCGAGCCGGGCACGCAGCTCACCCTCCGCACCTTCCACATCGGAGGCGTGGCGGGACGCATCGTCGAGCAGTCGCGCACCACGGCGAAGGAACCGGGCAAGGTCCGGTTCGTGAGCCTCGAGGCGGTGCCGTACCGCGAAGGCGTGCTGGTGTGCGTGAGCCGCGACAACGCCGAGATCGAGCTGTACGACAAGGACGGCCGGGTGCGTCAGCGCTACAAGGTGCCGTACGGCGCCCACCTGTTCGTCACCGACGGCCAGCAGCTCGACTCCGATCAGCCGATCTTCGAGTGGGACATCTACAACACCCCGATCGTTGGCGAGAAGTCCGGAGTCGTGCGGTTCGTGGACGTGAAGGAGAAGATCACGGTGCGCGAGGAAGTCGACGACACGACCGGCGCCAAGCAGCTCGTGATCATGGAGGATCGCAACAAGGAGCTGCAGCCCGCGATCGACATCCTGAGCGCGTCGGGCCAGAAGCTCGCGCACTATCCGCTGCCGACCAATGCGCGGCTCGAAGTGCGGGACGGCCAGCAGGTGTCGGCGGGTGATGTGCTCGTCAAGATTCGTCGTGAAGAGGCGAAGACCCGCGACATCACGGGCGGCCTGCCGCGCGTCGCGGAGCTGTTCGAGGCGCGCCGCTCGAAGGACGCCGCGTTCGTCTCCGACATCGACGGCATCGTCGAGTTCGGCGGCGTGTCGCGCGGCATGCGCAAGATCATCGTGCGCGGCGAGGACGGCAAGCTCTACGAGTACCCGATCCCCCAGGGCAAGCACATGTACGTCCAGGAGGGCAGCGTGGTGCGCGCCGGCGATCGCCTCACCGAGGGACCCGTGAACCCGCACGACATCCTGCGGATCAAGGGAATCGAGGAGGTGCAGGAGTACCTGGTGAACGAGATCCAGGAGGTCTACCGGCTCCAGGGCGTTCGCATCGACGACAAGCACATCGAGGTGATCGTCCGCCAGATGCTGCAGAAGGTGCGGATCGAGGATCCGGGCAACACCACCT
>JANNKI010000578.1:0-8431 GCA_031396225.1 bacterium
ACGGCGGGGAATCCCAACGCGCGCGCGGCCTTGATCTTCACCGCCGCGGTGGAAAGCGACGTGTTGTACATGGCGATGCCCGGCACCAGCCGGTCCACGCCGAGCTGTCGGCTCACGGCCGTGAGCTCGCCGAGCACCGTCTGTACGGACGGCGCGTAGCACATGAGGAATGCGCGATCGAGCAGGCCGTCGCGCACCCAGCGGCTCCATGGCTGGCGCTTGAGGTTCCAGGCCGTGGTCGAGTCCGCGACGACCGCGGCGCTGAGCGGCAGTCCGGGCCGCGTCACGGCGAGCGAGTCCCGCACACCCCGTACGATCGCGGTGACCTGCTCCAGCTGGAATGCCGCCCAGGCCGAATCCAGCCGGGCGCGCTCCGGCGCGGGTCGGCGGGCAATCCTGAGCGGGTCCACTCCCGACTCCAGCGCGAACCGCGCGCGCGACGTGGGGTCGAAGCCGATCGCGACGGCTGGTTGGCGTACGTAGTCCAGGTGCACGCCGTCCACCGGGTAGCGGCTCACCACCTCCTGCACGATCTCGGCGATCCACTTCCGCACGCCGGGATGCGCCGGGGACACGAACACGCCCTCGACCCGCATGCGCTCGCGCTGCCGCGGCGTGAGGCGCGTCATGGGGCGGCCGTCGGCAAGGCGCGCCACCCATTCCGGGTGGACATTCAGGACGTGGCGCGGGTCGCGAGGGCGATTCGGGGCGGACCACACCAGGCAACAGTTGATCCAGGCGTGCACTTCGAGGCCCGCCGCGTGCGCGAGCGGCAGCAGTTCGCCGAGCGGGTCGCGGTCCTTGCCCTGCATCGGCTCCGGGCGGGGCAACAGGTCCGAGCGATACCAGGCGTCGCCGCGACCCACGACCTGGACGAGGATGCCCTTCACACCCATGGCCTTCGCCCTCTGCACCACGCGCGGCACGTCCTCCGCGCGCACGAGCGAGTTGCGGAGCACCCACAGGTAGTCCACCGCGCGAGGCGCCTCGGGCGTGGCCCTCGCGCGCGGTGCGGTGCTCGCGAGCGTGTCCGGCACGTCGCTCCCGCTCGCCCGCGCTCGAGCCACGGCCGGCGTTCCGGAGCTGACGGCGGCCAGCAACAACCCCGTCGCGAGCGCGCGCGCCGCCGCGGCGGCCCTCGGGCCGCATGACGATCGCGGGCGGAAGGTCTCCCTCCCGCCCGCGTCGAGGTTTCGCTGGGTCGCTCGGAGCTCCAGGTGTCTAGCCCCCGCCGACCTTGCGCGGGCCTGTGCGCTGGCGCTTGGAGCCGCCACCGCCGGCGCCCGCGCCGGGTGATTCTTTCTTGCGCCCGCGCTTCGGCTTGTCTTCCGCGGCGGCTTCATCGCCCTCGGCCTCGGCCGCGGTCTTCTTCTTCCTGGCAGCCTTGTCGCCACTCTGCGCCAGGGCCTTCGCCTCGGCCGCGGCGACGCGGGCCGCGCGATCCTGCTCCTTCTGTTCGACCGACTTCACGAGCTCGAGGTAGGCCGTCTCACCGGCGTCGCCCAGGCGATGCCCGATGCGGATGATGCGCGTGTAGCCTCCGTTCCGCTCGACGTACCAAGGCGCGATCGTCGAGAACAGCTTGGAGAGCACTTCCGGTTTCATGATGAAGCGCGCCACGTGACGGCGGGCAGCCAGATCGCCCTGCTTGCCGAACGTGATCATGCGCTCGGCCAGGCGACGCGTCTCCTTCGCCTTGGCCACCGTGGTCTCGATGCGCTCGTGCTGGAACAGGGCCGTCACCAGGTTGCGCAGCAGCGCGTGCCGGTGCTCCCGCTTCCGGCCCAGCCTGCGATGGTCTTTGCGGTGTCTCATGGCTGCTCGTCCTCTCGTCGCCGTGCGATGCACGCCCTCGCTCGCGAATCGCGCGGGGCTCGTGCGTTAGACCTCGGCCCTCGCCGACGGCTTCAGTTCGTAGTAGGGGCTGATGTCCATGCCGAACTGCAGGCCCATCTCGGCCAGGATGTCCTGGATCTCCTTCAGCGACTTACGGCCGAAGTTGCGGTACTTGAGCATCTCCGCCTCGCCCTTCACGACGAGTTCGCTGATGGTCTTGATCTCGGCCGCGCGCAGGCAGTTGCTCGAGCGAACCGACAGCTCCAGCTCTTCCACGCTCTTGTCGAGCTGCTTGCGGATGCGGACTTTGTCCTCGTCGACCGCCGCCTCTTCCTCCTGCTGCGGCTCCTCCTCGAAGCTGATGAGCAGGCTGAAGTGGTCGCGGAGGATCTTGGACGACATCGAGATCGCGTCGTTCGGCAGGATGCTGCCGTCCGTCCACACCTCGAGCGTCAACTTGTCGTAGTCGATGCGCTGGCCGAGGCGCGTGGCCTCGACCGTGTAGTTCACCTTGGTCACCGGCGAGAACAACGAATCGATCGGAATCACCCCGATCGGCCGGTCGGCCGTGGAGTGCTGGTCCGCCGACACGTAACCACGGCCGCCGTTGATCTCGACCTCCATGCGGAGGTCGCCATCCCGGTTGAGCGTGGCGATGTGCAGGTCGGTGTTCAACACCTCGACCTCGGCATCCACCTGGAGGTCCCCCGCACGCACCTCGCCCTTGCCGCGCATCTCGAAAACGCCCTTCTTCGGGCCGTCCCCGAACAACTTGAGTCGCACCTGCTTCAGGTTCAGCACGATCTCGGTGACGTCCTCGATGATCCCGGGAAGCGTCGAGAACTCGTGCAGCACGCCTTCGATGCGGACCGACGTGATCGAGGCCCCCTGCAGCGACGACAGCAGGACGCGCCGCAGCGCGTTGCCGAGCGTGGTGCCAAAGCCGCGCTCGAGAGGATCGAGCGTGAACTTACCGTAGCGGTCCGTGTTTCCGGAATCGGCCACGAGGCCCTTCGGCATCTGGAGATTCTTCCACTTCATCTTCAAGCCTCCCGTATTGGAAAGGCGATCGTCACTTCGAGTAGAGCTCGACGATCAGCTGTTCATTGATCGGCACCCCGATGGATGCGCGGCTCGGAACATGCAGGACGCGGCCCGCCAACTTCTCGGCGCGCAGCTCCAACCAGTCCGGCACACCCTGCCCCTTGCGGGACTCGAGCGAATTCTTGATGACCGTCATTTCGCGGCTCTTGTCGCGAACCTGCACCTCGTCGCCCGGGCGCACCTGGAACGACGGGATATCCACGTTGCGGCCGTTCACGGAGAAGTGCCCGTGCCGCACCAGCTGGCGGGCGGCGCTGCGCGACGCCGCCAGACCGAGGCGGAAGACCACATTGTCCAGGCGCCGCTCGAGCATCTGCAGCAACACCTCGCCCGTGACGCCCTTCGCTTCGCTCGCTTTGGCGAACGTGTGGCGGAACTGGCGCTCGAGCAGGCCGTAGATGCGCCGAGCCTTCTGCTTCTCGCGCAACTGCGTGCCGTAGTTCGTCTCCTTGGCGCGACGGCTCTTGCCGTGCTCGCCCGGCGCGTAACCGCGGCGCTCGAACGCGCACTTGTCGGTGAGGCAACGCGCGCCCTTCAGGAACAGCTTCATCCCCTCACGCCGGCAGAGCCGGCATCGGGCATCGTGATAGACCGCCATACTCGGGTTCTCCTAGACGCGGCGCCGCTTGGGAGGGCGGCAACCGTTGTGCGGGATGGGCGTAACGTCCTTGATGGCGGAGATCTCGAGTCCCGCCACTTGAAGCGATCGGATTGCGGCTTCGCGGCCAGAGCCGGGGCCCTTCACCCACACTTCCACCCGCTTGAGCCCCATGTTGATGGCCTCGCGAGCCGTGGCCTCGGCGGCCACCTGTGCGGCGAACGGCGTGCTCTTGCGCGAGCCCTTGAATCCGGCCTTGCCCGAGCTCGCCCAACTGATGACGTTGCCGTCCGTGTCGGTGATGGTGATGATCGTATTGTTGAAGCTCGCCTGCACATGGGCCACGCCATTCGTGCCCACCTTGCGGTCGCGCTTCTTGCCCTTCTTGACGTCTGCCACGTGTGACCTCCTGGCGGGCCTCCGGGCGGCGCCCGGGCAACCCCGCTCGTTCAACCCTTCTTGCCAGCCTTCGCCTTCTTGCCGCCGACTGCCATCTTCTTGGGACCCTTGCGCGTGCGCGCGTTCGTCTTCGTACGCTGCCCGTGCACCGGCAGGCCGCGGCGATGGCGCAGGCCCCGGTAAGCGCCGATGTCCATGAGGCGCTTGATGTTCATGGCGTGCTCACTGCGGAGCGCGCCTTCCACCTTGTGCTCCCGCTCGATGAGCGAGCGCAGCTTGCCGGCATCCTCGTCACTCAGCGCCTTCACCCGCGTGTCCGGGTTCACGCCGGCCTTCTCGAGCAGGCGTTTCGCCGTGGTCGGGCCGATGCCGAAGATGTACGTCAGCGCGACCTCGATGCGCTTTTCCATCGGGAGATCGATGCCTGCGATACGTGCCACCGTTCTTCTCCTCTCAGCCCTGACGCTGCTTGTGCCGCGGATTGCGGCTACAGATCACACGAATGACGCCCTTGCGACGCACCACCTTGCAGTGCTCGCAGATCTTCTTCACGGACGCACGAACCTTCATGACCGCTTCTCCCTTCCGCCGCGGCGGACCTACTTGTAGCGATACACGATGCGGCCGCGAGACAGGTCGTACGGCGACATCTCGACCGTCACCTTGTCGCCCGGCAGGATCTTGATGAAGTGCATCCGCATCTTGCCCGAGATGTGGGCCAGCAACCGGTGGCCGTTTTCCAGCTGCACACGGAACGTCGCGTTCGGGAGCGCCTCGACCACGGTGCCTTCGACCTGGATGCCTTCTTCTTTCGCCAAACGGATCCTTTCCTACTGCTCGTCCGGGAGCACCGAGAGGATCTCGGGGCCGTCCGGTCCTACCGCAACGGTGTGTTCGAAGTGGGCCGACCAACGGCCGTCCTTCGTCGCCACCGTCCACCCGTCGGGACGCGTCACCACGGCGCGACCTCCGGCATTCACCATCGGCTCGATCGCCAGCACCTGCCCGGCCACGAGCCGCGGTCCCTTCCCCGGTGACCCGAAGTTCGGGATCGCCGGTTCTTCATGCATCTCGCTCCCGATGCCGTGTCCCACGAGGTCCCGGACGACCGAGAAGCCGTGCTGTTCGACGTGAGTCTGCACCGCGTGCGAGATGTCTCCCACCCGATTCCCCGCGCGAGCCTGGAGCAGCCCCCGTTCCAGGGCCTCCTCCGTCACCCGCATGAGGCGGCTGGCTTCCTCGGCGACCGCACCGACCGCGAAGGTCCGTGCCGCGTCTCCGTACCAGCCGTGTAACTCCGCTCCCACGTCGATCCCGACGATGTCGCCTTCCTGCAGCGCCCTCGCCCCCGGGATCCCATGGACCACTTCTTCGTTCACCGACGGACAGATCGAAGCGGGAAACCCGCGGTATCCCTTGAACGCCGGCCGGGCACCATGGTCGCGGATCACGGCTTCCGCGATGCGGTCCAGTTCGCCGGTCGTGATGCCCGGGCGTACGGCCCGGCCCATCTCCGACAGTGCCCGGGCGACGACTTGTGCCGCCGCACGGACCCCTTCGATCCTGTCCTGCTGCCGGACGGCCGCCATCCCGTCAGCGGGCCACGGCTGCGATCAGCGCGCCGTAGACCTCGTCCAAGGGTCCGGTACCGTCCACTTCCTTCAGCTTGCCCTGCTCGCGGTAGAAATCCCCGAGCGGGGCGGTCTGCCGCCGATACACCTCCAGCCGCCGGCTCACCGTCTCAACGGTGTCGTCGGCCCGCTGGTGCAGCGCCGTCTCGGGATGGTCGTCGCAATGACACCCGTCCCGCGACGGTGCACTGAGCGTGTTGTACACACGCCGGCACACCGGGCACTCCCATCGCGCGCTCAGCCGCCGGACCAGTTCCTCGTCCGGCGCCGTGAGCGCCACGACCTTCGCCAGGGGCCTGCTGCGTTCCCGCAGGAACGCGTCGAGCGCGTTCGCCTGCGGAATCGTTCGCGGGAACCCGTCCAGCACGAAACCCTCGCGGGCATCGGGCTCGAGCGTGCGCTCGCGCACCAACCCGATCATGACGTCATCGGGCACCAGCAACCCATGGTCAATCAACTTCGCTGCTTTCACACCCAGGGGGGTCCGCCGCGCGATCGCGTCGCGCAACATGTCCCCCGTCGAGATCAAAGCCCAGCCGCGATTGCTCGCGAGTCGCCGCCCCTGGGTCCCTTTGCCCACGCCGGGCGGGCCCAGCAGCACGACCTGCATATCACATCCGCGAGCGGCCACGGAGTCGGCCGCGCTTCACGAATCCCTCGTAATGCCTCATGAGCAAGTGCGACTCGACCTGTTGCAACGTGTCGAGCGCAACGCCCACCACGATCAATACACTGGTCCCGCCGAAACCCAGGGCCGGGATCTTCATCGCCGCGAAGAACACGTCCGGCAGCACGGCGATGGCGGCAAGAAAGCATGCGCCAGGCAGCGTGATGCGCGAAAGCACGCGGTCGATGTACGACGCCGTGTGGCGCCCCGGGCGGATGCCGGGGATGAAGCCACCATACTTGCGCATGTTCTCCGCCAGGTCGTTCGGGTTGAGCACGACCGCGGTATAGAAGTAGGTGAAGAACACGATGATGATGGCGTACAGGATGTTGTAGAGCCATCCGTACGGGTTGAACCAGTTCGTCATGGCCGCGAGCGGATGGTCTGGTGGCACGAAACCGGCCACGGTCATGGGCAGGATCATGATGCTCGACGCGAAGATGATGGGGATCACGCCGGCGGTGTTCACGCGCAACGGGATGTGGGTGCTCTGGCCCCCGTACATCTTGCGGCCGACCATGCGCTTCGCGTACTGCACCGGGATCTTGCGGGTGGCCTGGGTCATCACGATGACCACCGCGACCACCGCCACCATGATCGCGAGGATCACGAGCGACTGCATCACGCCGAGGCTGCCGGCGCGCACGCTGTCGATGGCCTGCATGATCCGGTTCGGGACGCCGCCGAGGATGTTCACGAAGATGATGAGCGAGATGCCGTTGCCGATGCCGAACTCGGTGATCTTCTCGCCCAGCCACATGACGAGGATGGTGCCCGTGGTCTGCGTGACGATGGTGGAGAAGAAGAACGCGAAGCCTGGATCGGGCACCACGGTGAGTCCCTGCGACGTCCCCAGGTTCACCAGGAAGATGCTGTAGGCGTACGACTGCACGATCGAAATGAGCACCGTGCCGTAGCGCGTCCACTGCGTGATCTTCTTCTGGCCCTCCTCGCCCTCTTTGCGCAGCTTTTCGAAGTACGGGACGACGGCTCCCAGCAACTGGAGGATGATCGACGCCGAAATGTACGGCATGATCCCCAAGGCGAACACGGTGGCGCGGGAGAACGCACCTCCCACGAACATGTCGTACAGGCCGAACAGCGTGTTCGCCTGGCTGCGGAATGCTCCCGCAAGCGCCGCGGCATTCACGCCGGGCGTGGGCATGTGCTCGCCGAGCCGGTAGACCACGAACAGCGACAGCGTGAACAGGATACGCCGCCGCAGTTCGGGGACCTGGAAGATGGTGCGCAGCTTTTCGATCATGGTCCGGTCAGGCCTTCGGGTTCGGGGTTTCGAGCTTGCCGCCAGCCGCCTCGACGGCCTTGCGCGCGGTCTCACTCGCGGCGTCCACCTTTACCGTGAGCGCCACTTTGAGTTCGCCGCCCGCGAGCAGCTTGATCGGACCGTTTCGTCGCACGAGCCGCTGCGCCTTGAGCCAGGCCGTATCGATGGTCGTGCCCGCGGCAGCGGTGGCCAGCCTGCCGACCTGCACCACCTGGTATTCCACGCGCGTCGGATTCGTGAATCCGCGCTTCGGAAGGCGGCGCTGGATCGGCATCTGTCCGCCTTCGAACCACACCGGTATACCGCCCCCAGAACGGGCCTTCTTGCCCTTGTGGCCCTTGCCAGCCGTACCGCCCTGGCCACTTGCCGCGCCCTTGCCCAGACGCTTCGTGTCCTTCGTCGCGCCGGCGGCGGGACGGATATTCCCCAGTCTCATGACGTCAGTTCTCCTCCACCGTCACCAGGTGGCGGACTTTGAAGACCATGCCCCGGATCTGCGGCGTGTCGGTGTGCACCACGGTGTGTTGCAGCTTGCGGATGCCGAGCGCGCGAATGGTCGCGCCCTGGTCGGCGGGATGTCCGCCCGCGCTCTTCGTCTGGGTGATCTTGAGCTTATGCGCCACTTGTCGCCCGCTTTCCGAACATCTCCTCGAGCGTGCGCCCGCGCAATCCGCACAACCTGGTGAAGGCGACGGTGGACGGGCTCAAGCGCCTGCGCCGGCCCTCGGACGTTGCGGCGATGCGCGGGCGCACGCTCGAGGAGATGTTCGGAAAGCGGGCGACGAGTGGCGCATAAGCTCAAGATCACCCAAACGAAGAGCGCGGGCGGACATCCCGCCGACCAGGGCGCGACCATTCGCGCGCTCGGCATCCGCAAGCTGCAGCACACCGTGGTGCACACCGACACGCCG
>JANNKI010000491.1:0-3012 GCA_031396225.1 bacterium
ACGATTTCTTCCGCGCCTGCGAGCGCGGCGACTATGACATGGTGCTCGGGGGCTGGATCGCCGACACGCCGGATCCCGCCGACTTCCTGGAGTCGAACCTCCACTCCGAGCACATCCAGTCCCCGGGCGCGGGACGGGGGATCGGCCACATCAACCTGGCGCGCTACCGGAGCGCGGCCATGGACGAGGCGCTCCGTCGTTTCCGGGAAGATCCGACGCCGGAGAACCGGTCCGGGGTGCTGCAGATCGTCGCCCGCGAGGTGCCGCTGCTGCCGCTCATGTACGGGCCCACGGTGGTGGTGAGCGCATGGCGGGTCAAGAACGTCGATGTCTCGCCTCTCGGCGTGCCCCACTTCGAGAACTTCGACCTCGACGCCTAAAGCACTTAACTCGTTCCGGAACGTGGATTTTTGTAACGCCGCGCTCGTCTTATCGCGTTATCCTTCGCTTGGATATTCCTGTTACACATGGCGGGGATACCCGATTCTCAGCTCGGATAATCCAGATATCCTTCGCGGGAGACTAAGACTAAGTGTTGAACTAAACCGCTTCGCGGTGGACTTGTAGTAGGGACGTTCCTGCCGTAGCCATCTGCCTCGTGAGGTCATTCACGAGGAGGAACAGATGGGCAAGCACAGTGATGCGATGCGAGAGGCCATGGCGTTGCGCGGATTCGCGGCGCGGACGCAGAAGGCCTATCTCGGCTGGATGCGCCGACTGGTTAAGGGATCGGGGAAGCCGGCGGATGAACTGAGCGAGTCGGACATTCGCACTTTCCTGGTCGGGCTGACGGACGGGAAGCGTTCGGTGGCGACGTTCAATCAGGCGGTCAGCGCTTTCGCCTTCTTCTACCGCGAGGTGGTCCCGCGCGAGTGGCCTCGCGAGGTGCAGCTTCAACGCGCGCCTCAGCGTCTACCGGTCACGCTCAGCACGGACGAAGTGCGGCGGCTGCTGGATGCGGTGGCAACTCTGCGTGAGCGAGCGATGATGGAGATCGCATACTCAGGCGGCCTGCGTCTCGGGGAGGTGCTCCGGCTGAAGGTCACCGACATCGACAGCGGGCAGATGGTGATCCGCGTGGAGCGTGGCAAGGGGGGCAAGGACCGGACCGTGATGCTGGCCGCCTCGCTGCTGGAGACGCTGCGAGCCTACTGGAAGCAGAAAAAGCCGCGTACGTGGCTCTTTCCGGGTCAGGGCGGCGAACGTCCTCTGAATCCGACGATCGTGCAACGAGCGTTCAGGGTGGCGAAGCAAGCGGCGCGCATCAACAAGCCGGTCAGCTTCCACTCGCTGCGGCACAGCTTCGCCACCCATCTCATGGAATCCGGCGTCAACGTGCGCACCATCCAGGTCCTGCTCGGCCACCGCAGCCTCGGCACCACCGAGCGCTACACGCACGTAGCAGGCGCCTACCTTCGAGAGACGCGGAGTCCTTTGGACCGGCTGCGGGAGGCGCCGCGGCGGTAGGAAGTGGCGGCCACCGCTGGCCGCCGTCCGGAGCTCGCAGACATCCTGGCGGCGCATTCGCCGCCTCCCGAGCGTCTGACGTGCGACCGGCGTCGTGCCATTCGCGACATCATCCTGTGCCGCACCGCCATGCTCGGCGGCCACGCCCAGGTGTGCGACTCGTGCGGCGCGACGACGGCGGTCTACCACTCGTGCCGCAACCGTCATTGCCCGAAGTGCCAAAGCCTCGACCAGGCGCGATGGGTCGCCGCGCAAGCCAGGGATCTGCTTCCGGTGCCGTATTTCCACCTCGTCTTCACCGTGCCCACCGCGCTTCATCCCCTCTTCTTCGCCGACCACCGCGCGGGCTACCAGGCGCTCTTCGCGGCGGCCATGGAGGCGGTAAGCGACGTGGCGAGATCGCGCCTCGGCGCCACACCGGGGTCGATCGCCGTTCTTCACACCTGGACGCAGACCATGCGCTTTCACCCGCACGTGCACTGCATCGTGACCGGTGGCGGGTTAAGCCTCGATCGCGCACGATGGATCGGCACACGGCCCTCCTTCTTCCTGCCCGTCCGAGTGCTCTCCAGGGTCTTCAGGGGCAAGCTCCTCGAGCGCTTCGAGTCTGCCGTCGCCTCCCGCTCCCTGTCCATGCCCGAGACTTTTGCGCGCCAGCGCCTGCGCGAGGCGGCCAGCACACCGTGGGTCGTCTACAGCAAGGCGCCGATGGCGGGACCCGATCAGGTGCTGCGTTATCTCAGCCGATATTCGCACCGCGTCGCCATCGGGAACGAGCGCATCGTGGCCTTCCACGACGGAGAAGTGACCTTCCGTTACCGCGATCGGCGCCGAGGAAATCGCTCCGGAGTCCTCACCCTGCCCGCGACCGATTTCGTGCAGCGCTTCCTCCTGCACACGCTGCCCAGCCGCTTCGTCCGCATCCGTCACTATGGTCTTCTGGCCAATGGGCAGCGGACCAGGCTCGTCGAGCGGGTGCGTGCACTACTCGGACCTCCGGCCCCGCCCGAGCCCATCGTCTCCGACACCGAAGACTGGCGGGCGCTGTACCAGAGGCTCACCGGACGTGACCCGGAGCTGTGCGCGGTGTGCCACGTCGGCCGCGTCCGAATCGCGTACGCGCTCGACCCGGCGCCAGCCACCTCACCTCGCGGCCCATGAGCTGCCTCGACGCACGACACGCCGCCGTCGACTGCTCCTACGCGTGCCTTCGTGTGCTCGCCGCGCCCGACATCGGGGACTCGGAGGCCTTCCGCACTAGCTTAGCGTCTCAGTACCGTCGCTCAGCGCATCCACAAATGGCCCGGGTGGCCTCTCGATCGCTGACCGCCCCTCGGGCACCCACCGGCCCGCAGACACCGAGGCGTACAATCCCCCTACGGACTGAACCCGCGGCTTAGTCCAACAGGCTGTTTCCGCAGGCGCGCGGGCTCGGCAAAAGGGCCAGGATCACTCTCGATGCGCCTACGGAAACAACCCTATTTGTTCGACGTACGTCATGAGCCAAGCGACAATCTCTAATCCTATGCCCACCGTGAAGCGCCC
>JANNKI010000657.1:0-2008 GCA_031396225.1 bacterium
TCGATGCCCACCACGCGTCCCTCGAAATACTCGGCGGTGATCATCATGCTCTCCGTGAGGTAGCCGGCGTTGTCGCCCAACATCAAGGGCGCCGCGGTGCAGAACACGTCCAAGCCAGCGCTGCTCGAGACGGGTCTCGAGATCAAGGTCCCGCCCTATGTCGAGGAAGGGGACCGCGTGAAGGTGGACACGCGCACCGGCGAGTTCGTCGAGCGGCTGTAGGGCCCCGGCCGGGCTTGCGAGCCTCTCCCATGCCATTGCTCGACGCGCTGTTCGCCGCCGACCCCGCGCTCGCGACGTTGCTCGCCGAATCACGCGGCCGCGAGGCCGCGCAGGAGCATCAAGACGCCACGCACGACCTGGCGCACGCATTGCGCGTGGCGGAATGGACGTTGCGGCTGGGCGGCGCGGAGATCGCGGCCCGTGAAGCCGTGGCCGCGGCGCTCATGCACGACGCGGTCAATCCGCCCAAGGACTCACCCGAGCGCGCGGGGGCCAGCGAACGGAGCGCGGCGCTCGCTCGTGAACGCCTGCCCGCGCTGGGGTTCGCGCCGGAGGAGGTGGCGCGCATCGCCGACGCCATCCGCGACCACAGCTTCTCGCGCGGCGCAACGCCCGCCACAGCGCTCGGCCGCGCGCTTCAAGATGCCGACCGGCTGGAGGCGCTGGGTGCCATCGGGCTCCTGCGCTGCATCTCGACCGGCGTGCGCATGCAAGGCGCGTGGTTCCATGCGGACGACCCTTGGGCCGAGGCGCGCCCGCTCGACGACGCGCGCTATTCCGTGGACCACTTCTTCACCAAGCTCCTGCGCCTGCCCGCCACGATGTGCACCGAAGCGGGACGGGCCGAGGCCGAGCGCCGGGCCGCCTTCCTAAAGGACTTTCTGGCCCGGCTGGGTCACGAATTGGGGCGTCCGGCCCCGGGCGCTTGACCGGCCGACCGCGCGCGCCGCACCCTTGGCGCGCGATGGACACCCTCCGCAGCTGGTTCCGGCCCGGACGCGCCTTCGGTGCGTTGTTCCTGCTCGTCACTCTCGTGGCGGGCGAGGCGGCTGATACCCGGCACCATCTCGCGGAGCAGGGCTGCGAGGCCGAGACGCACGCCCCTGGCGAACGCGACGACCACTGCACGTGCACCGGGCTCCACGCGATCTCGCTCGGCGACGACGCTCCGGTGGCCCTCGCGCCCATCGAGCAAGCGCGCGAGTACTCGCCGGTCGCTGCCGCGGCCGCGCCGCGTGGCCGTCGCGGCGCCAGCGCCGCACCCCGCGCCCCTCCCCGGGACTGACGCGACGCGGGGCCCGCACGGCTCCGCAGGCCACGTCACCGGCGCGCGCCACGCGCGCTCGCCTCGATTCCACCCGGGAGGCTCCCATGCGCAAGCGGATCCATGCCGCGGTCTTGCTTCTGGCGCTTCTGCCAGTGCACGCCGCGTTCGCCGGGGTCACGAACCCCGACATCTCCGTGATCGGACAACCCCTCATCACCTGGACCGACGCCGCCGGGAGTCTCGCGCGCAAACGGCCGGTGTTCGACGTGGGCGAGACCGAACTGGTGTTCGATGCCGCGTTGAACCCGTATGCCCGCGGCTTTTTCGCGGTCGCTCTGGCCTCTGGCCAGGCGGAGGTCGAAGAGGGGTACTTCTCGTTGTTGCGCGGCCTGCCCGGCGACATCGCGCTGAAGGGCGGCAAGTACCGCGTGGGTTTCGGCAGGCTGAACACCCTGCACCCGCACCAGGTGCCGTTCGCAGAGCGCTTCGGCGTGCTCGCTGCCTACCTGCCGGGCGATGAATCATTCAACGAGACCGGTCTCGATGCGTCGTGGCGGCTGCCGCTGCCCGGCACGTGGTCGGTGACCGCGAGCGGCGACGTGCTGCAGGGGGACTCGTTCCGGATCCCGCGCGCCGCCACGCAGTCGCCGAACGACCCGCTCAACCAGGATCCCGAGAACGGCGACGCCTCGCTCGCGCCACGCGCGGCCTGGGTGGGCCGGCTGGCGGCGTTCGCGC
>JANNKI010000661.1:0-3067 GCA_031396225.1 bacterium
TCACGGTGGCCGGATGTTGCGACAACAAGAATCCCCTCGGAGTGATGGAAGGTGGCGCCGGAGGTCCGGCAACAGTACCGCTCGCAACGGCCGGGACTTTCGCCATTCTGGCGGGCTCCACGGTGACTAGCACAGGTGCGACGGCTGTCACTGGGGATCTCGGCGTGAGTCCAGGTGCTGCCGTGACTGGCTTTCCGCCCGGAACCGTGAGCGGGACCATTCACGCGGCTGACCCTGCCGCGGCCACGGCGCAAACCAACCTGACGACGGCATACAACAATGCCGCCGGGCGGACGACAGGTGTGGTCACGGTCTCCGGGGATCTGGCCGGCCTGACCATCGCGCCCGGCCTCTACAAGTCCACGTCTTCGCTCGCGATCACAGGGACCCTCACGCTCGACGCCTTGGGTGACCAGAACGCCGTCTTCATCTTTCAGGTGGCGTCTACGCTCACGACAGGCCCGAGTAGCAAGGTCATCCTGAGCGGCGGCGCCAAGGCTTCCAATATCTACTGGCAGGTCGGCAGTTCGGCGACCCTCGGAACAGGCTCTGTGCTCAAGGGAACCATTCTGGCGGATCAGTCGATCACGCTGAATACCGGCGCGCGGTTGGACGGCAGGGCGTTGACTCGGATTGGCGCGGTGACCATGGCTGCCAATGTCGTCGTTCTCCCATGAGGCCCGCACGTCGTACCAGCTGGCCGCGCGAGCAAGGGCAACCTGATCGTTGTGGCCAAGACATCGCGTCCGCTTGTGAGGGTCAGCCTTTGGCACGGCATCGCGGCCCCGCGTCAAACAGGAAAGGATCATTCATGCGAAACACTATTCTGGCGTTTGCCGCCGCACTGCTTGTGGCAACCGGCCCGGCCGTTGCGGGGGGCGGTACGACAGGCGATTGGGAACTCGGTGTCTATGGCGGTTACGGGTGGCTGGACGACTACGGGAGATTCCACCCGAAGGACGGCCCGCTCTTCGGCGCGCGGGTTGGGTACTTCTTCTCGCCGGAGTGGAGTTTTGAAGTCTCCGCGCAACGCCTTTCCACAGAAACGGACTTCAGCATCCTCGGCTTGCAGAACGTGGATGTGCAACTCGACGCCCTGCGCCTCAACGGACTCTATAACTTCGCGGCTGGTGGGAAAGTTCGGCCGTTCCTGACCGCAGGCGTTGGCCGCGAAAAGACAAATATCGCATCCTTCGGTGAGGCTTGCGATGTCGGGTGGAATGCGGGCGGCGGTATCCGCTGGTTCCTCTCGCCAAACTGGAATCTCCGTACAGAGGCTCGGTACGTGATGACCAATGTGGGGGGCGAGATCAACGAGTCGCAGGGGAACGTAGAGGCGACCCTCGGCCTCAGCTGGCTCTTCGGCGGTGAAGAGGCGGCGCCCGTGGTCGTCGCACCGCCGGCTCCGAATCAACCGCCGACGGTGAGCCTTGCAAGCGATCGACCGGAACTCCTGCCGGGCGAGAGCGTGAACCTTCGGGCCACCGCGTCCGATCCCGAGGGCGACCCGTTGACCTACGAGTGGAGCACCACCGCCGGTCGCGTGACGGGTGCCGGTAACGCCGCGACGTTCGACTTCACCGGCGCGACCCCGCCTGCAAACGCCACCATCACGGTCCGCGTCTCGGATGGCCACGGCAACACCGCGATGGCCAACACCAACGTGCGCTTGCTCGAGCCAGTGCGACAGGCGCAGGCGGTGTCCTGTCTGGCTGGCGGATTCCCGCGAAACCTGTCTCGCCTCAACAACGTGGACAAGGCGTGCCTTGACGACGTTGCCCAGCGGCTCAAGTCCGATCCGCGGGCGAGCGTGGTCGTCATTGGTCATGCGGACAGCCACGAGCGTTCCGCCGAACGGCTCGGGCATAGTCGTGGCGATGCGGTCAGGGACTACCTCGTGGCGGAGCGGGGTATCGAAGCGTCGCGCATCACCGTTCGCTCAGTTGCGGCCACCAGGCCGCTGGACACTGGGACGGATGTCACCGCGCAGGCCAGCAATCGCCGCGTGGAGGTATGGTTCGTGCCCGAAGGCGCCACGGCCCCGAACTGAAAAGCAAGATGGGGGCGGGTCCTTTCGGGCCCGCCCCATTGGCTTCATCGTCCTATCATCTCTTGAACCCGCGCCACATGATACGATCCACGGACTGGCACTTCACGGCAGTAGGGGACGGAGCATCCGATGCGTAATTGCTTCCTCGTCTCGCTCGTGACGGTCCACGCTCTCGTCGGGACGTCGGCACGGGCACAGAGTTGGATCCCGGTGGGACCGCCGGGCGGAAGCGTGCGCGCCTTGGCGTCGGACCCGCGCGATTCACAGCGGATCTACCTCGGCACCGCCGACGGCATCCTCTATCGTTCGGAGGACGGTGGTCTGCAATGGCACCGGCTTGGCCCTGGGTTCCCCCTGCGCGGCTGCAGTCTGGACGAGATCGTTGTGGACGCGCGAGGCGTGGTGTTCGTGGGCTACTGGGAGCTCAATGGCACGGGGGGGGGCGTCGCCCGCAGCGTCGACGGCGGACAGACCTTCGCGGTGCTAAGGGGCGTCGACGGTGAGTCGGTCCGGGCGCTTGCCGTGGCGCCTTCGGACCGGCGGGTGATCGCCGCGGGGACACTCAGCGGCGTGTTCCTGTCGCGTGACAGCGGCAAGCGCTGGACGCGAATCACGCCCGAAAACCACCCCGATCTGCGTAACATCGGGTCATTGGCCTTCGACCCAACCAATCCGCAGATCATCTATGCGGGTACGTGGCACCTGGGCTGGAAGACGCTCGACGGAGGTGGCGCATGGGCGCCCGTGCAAAGCGGCATGATCGACGACTCGGACGTGATGACACTGACCATTGACCGCTGGCATCCGCAGACCATCTACGCCACCGCGTGCAGCGGCATTTACCGCTCGACCGACGGCGCCACGGAGTGGCTGAAGCTGCGTGGGATCCCCTATTCGAGCCGACGCACGCGCGCGTTCTCCCAGAGCGGCGACGATGCGAGCATGTTGCTGGCGGGTACGACGGAAGGTCTCTGGATCAGCGAAGACAGTGGCATCACGTGGCGGCTGGTGACCCCC
>JANNKI010000022.1:0-10288 GCA_031396225.1 bacterium
GTGTGAAGTAGGAGCAGGCCTCGGCGCCGCCCACGTCATCGATGTGATTCATCGGGATCTCAAGCCCGAGAACGTCATGCAGACCTCAGGTGGCGCGTGCAAGGTGCTGGACTTCGGCGTGGCGCATCTCATGGATCGCTCGACGTTGACGATCCGGGGCGGCCTCGTCGGAACGATTCGTTACATGGCTCCCGAACAGGTCCGCGGGGAGCCCCCCGACCCACGGACGGACGTCCACGCCCTGGGCGCGCTGGTGTTCGAGTTGCTCACCGGGACACCATCGGCCGCAGGAGATAGCGAGGCCGCCGTCCTCTTCGAGATCCTCAACACGAAACCGCCTTCGGTCGCGCGGCTCCGTCCCGAAGTATCGAAGGACCTCGCGATGGTCGTGGCTCGAGCGCTGGAGAAAGACCCGCGGGATCGCTACCCGAACATGGCGGCGATGCTCGCCGACCTCGAGACCGTCCAGCGGGGACTTCGTGCAGCAAGTGGCGCCTCCACCCGCACTTTGCACATTCATCGACCGATCGCGCGCCGACCCCTGTCAGTGGCGCTGATCCTTTTCATGATCGCCGCGGCGAGCTATTTCGTCGTTATGCGGATGTCCATCGCCGAACCCACCGTGCTGGTGATGAAGTGGGAGAACGCCACGGGGGATCCGTCGAATGACTGGCTGTGTGGCGGCATCATGGACGGCTTGATCCGCGCGCTGAGCGCCCGAGAAGGACTGAATGTCGTGAGTCGACAGACCGTGGTCTCGGCGCTTGGAGTCGGGCCACGAGCGCTGGCCGGATTCGCGCCCTCCGAGCCCTCGGGGATCGCCCGGCAACTGGGGGCACGGTTCATGGCGACCGGCAGTGTGGAGTCGCAAGGTGGTGGACTCCGCGTGAGCTGCGAGCTGCTCGATGTGCGGCGCGGGACGTTGCTCCACAGTTGGTCTCGCGAACTTCCCGATCTGCGTACCCAGCTTCTTCCGATGGTCGATGCGTTCGCTTCATCGATCGCGGCTCGGATCGGTGCGCGCCTCCCACGGCGGTCGCGCGAAGTACGTCCCAGTAGCCAGACGCTCACCGTATCCCTCGAGGCCCTGCGACTCTACGACGAAGCACTCGAGCGGAACGAGATGAACGACATTCACTCAGCAGCCGATCGCCTGCGGCAGGCCACGGCGCTGGACTCGACGTTCACTGACGCGCACCTGCTGCTGGCGCTGCTGACGCCGGAACTCGGCGAACGCCGGCGCCACTTGTCACTCGCCATGGAGCACCGCTTCGCGGCTTCGAACCGAACACGCACGTTGATCGAGGCCGAGCAGCTGCTGGAGGATGACCAGCTCGACGCGGCGAAGGCGCGATACGAAAGTCTCCTCGCGAACGACCCGGCCGATGTCGCCGCACGGGTTTCGCTGGCGACGGTTCTTCGTGCCGAACGCCGGTTCAGTGAGGCGGTTTCGGAGTTCGCGGTCATCCATCGTGTGAACCCGTTCGACTTCTCGTTCTATCCGTTGTGGGCAAGTGACTACGTGGACGCCGGGCGCAAGGACAAGGCGCTGGCCTTGGTGGCGGGCTGGCGAAGGCAGTTCCCCAACGAAGTCGGTCCGCTCGAGTCGCTGATCGGACTGCATTCGCTGCTCGGCAACTACGAATTGGCGCTGATCCTCTGCGACACGTTGGGCATGCTTCGACCGCTGGCCGAGCTTCGTGCGCGCGGGAGGTTGTTGGCGGACCTCGGGCGATTGCGTGCGGCCGACAGCACGTTCCGGGAACTCGAACGTCATCCCAACTTGTACCGGTCGAGGACGCGCGGTACATCCTACCGCGCATTTCTGGCGTATCGGCGGGGGCGGTTCGAGGAGGGTTCTCAGCTGATCCAGGCGCCCCTTCGCGAGCAGCCGGATGGATACAACCATTGGCTCGCCGGCATCCTGGCGGCCGGGGCCCACGACACGGCCACCGCCAGTCGTCATGCCTCCGCGATCGCGAGCGAGATCGCGGCCCCACCGAAGAACCGCCTCGATCCCGACGCGAACATTCGCCGGCGATTCTACTTTCACTTGCGTGGCATGATCGCGCTGGTGAGTCGTGAGCCGGGGCGAGCCGCCGACATGTTCCGAGAGGCCCTTCGCTACGCCGGGCCCAGCGATGATCTGTTTTTTCGCAGGCACCTCGCCCTGGCCATGGTCCAGGCGGGGGAGTCCGATCGGGCGGTCCGCGAACTCGAGCGCGCCCTCGAGTTCAACCCTCGTCAACCCGAGACTCTGCTCGAGCTCGGTGACGCGTTGATCCGGACCCGGAAGTACGATCGCGCGCTCGAGGTGTTGATGTCGCTCAAGCGTATCTGGGTTGCCGCGGATTCGGATGGACCGCTGCGAAGGAGGCTCGATTCGTTGCTGAAGGTTGCTTCATCCCGTCGAGGGTGATCGATCGGAATACGCATCGATCTCGCCTTGCTCCCCGGTAGTACCGCAGCCAACTCGGAGGCCGCCATGCCCGAATCCATTATGCTCGATGAACTGTGGCTCAAGTGCCGCGGTGTCGAAAACGCGTTTCGCTACTACAGCGACGTCCTCGCAGCTGTGGGCCACGATCTCAAGAGCCGGGGACTTCTGCCCTCGGGGATTCCCGTCACCGATCCAGCGGCGAGGGATGGGATTCAACTAACGTTCCCCTCCGTCGAACACTCGGTTGGGCCGGAGGAGTGTCCTCCGTGGTGCCACATCAGCAGCCCCTTGACGATCGAGGGCCTCGGCACCCTGTCGAGGATCGCCGATGCCGTCACCAAGGTCGGTGTGACACTCATGGAGATCCGAGCTCAGGCGACGGGTGGCGGGGAACACCTCAAGGTCTACATCACTGAAATCCCGGGCACGCATTGGGATGACATGAGGCATACCGACTAGGTCGGCTGCGGAGATCGGCCCAGCGCGAGCATCGGCCGACGATCGACGCCCGCCATCGCAACCGCGTGGTCGGAAAGCCGATCGTGAAACCCCCGTCGGAACTATGTTTGGTCCTGGTAAAGGACCGTGCTTCGAGGCCCTCCAATTGCCGCTTGTCGGCCCGCGCACGAGTAGAGACAATCCATGTGCGTTCCACACTCTGGCCAGGGAGGGTCGGCTTACTCTCTCCGCCACTCCAACTCTCTCGAGCCCCCCCCCATGCGCCATTGCTTCCCGCACCTCACCGCCTCCTTGCTCACCAGCGTTCTCCTCGGCGCAATTCTGTGTTCTGAGGCCCGCGCCCAGCCGGGCACGATTGTGAGCCACAAGAAGATCAACGGCGACACGCTCGCCACGTTCGGCTCGTTGCTGGACGACAACGATGAGTTCGGCGACTCCGTCGCCAGCCTGGGCGACCTCGACGGTCCCGGCCCCAGCGTGCGAGCGCTCGCGGTCGGCGCCATCAGCGATGACGATGGCGGAACCCACCGGGGCGCCGTCTACATCCTGTTCCTGAACTCCGCCGGCCACGTGATGTCGAAGCAGAAGATCAGCAGCACGTCAGGCAACTTCACGGGCATGCTCGAGGCCGACGACGAGTTCGGAAGCTCCGTCGCGTCGCTGGGCGATCTGGACGGGGCCGGCCCGAGCGTCTGCGCGCTGGCGGTTGGAGTGATCGGCGACGACGACGGCGGATCCAACATCGGGGCCGTGTACGTGCTGTTCCTGAATGCCGCCGGCAGCGTGCTCTCGCATCAGAAGATCAGCGCCACGGCCGGTAACTTCGCCGCGCCACTGGACGTGGACGATGAGTTCGGCGGTGCGGTGGCCGGGATGGGCGACTTCGACGGCGCCGGCCCGAGCGCCGGGGCATTGGCCGTGGGCGTCATCGCCGACGATGACGGCGGCCTCAATCGGGGCGCCACTTATGTCCTGTTCCTGACCAGCTCGGGCAGTGTGATGTCTCACTCGAAGATCAGCAGCACCTCGGGCAACTTCACCGCGGTCCTCGACAACAATGACAACTTTGGCGAGGACATCGCCTTTGTTGGGGACTACGATGGTGCCGGGCCGAGCGTGGGCACGCTCGCGGTTACCGCGGTGGATGACGACGATGGTGGGACCGATCGCGGAGCGGTGTACCTGCTGCTCCTCAATTCCTCCGGCACCGTGCTGTCCCATTACAAGATCAGCAACACGTCGGGCAACTTCACCGCGCCGCTCCTGCTCCGCGACAATTTCGGCACGGCCGTCGTCTCGCTCGGCGACCTCGACGGCGCGGGGCCCAGCGTCCTCAGCCTGGCGGTCGCCGCCGGCAGCGATGACGGCGCCGGACTGAACCGCGGGGCTGTTTACATCCTGTTCCTGAATGCCGCCGGGAGTGTACTGTCCCACTTGGAGATCAGCAGCGTTTCGGGCGGCAGCATCAGCGCACTGATCGACGATGACGACGAGTTCGGCTCGGCCCTGGCGGCACTTGGAGACATCGACGGCGCCGGCGGCAGCGCACAGGCGCTGGTGTCCGGAGTGGGCTACGACGACGACGGTGGCATCAATCGCGGCGCCGTCTACCTGCTGTCGTTGGCGGGAAGTGCCGCGTCGAGCCCGCCGGTCGTGTCCGCGCCCGCCAACGCGTCCGTGGCCGAGAACGTTCCTTTGAGCGTGAACGTCACCGCCAGCGACCCGGACGGCGACCCGATCGCCTCGCTCATCGCCACGAACCTTCCCGCGGGCGCGTCGTTCACGCCCGGACCCGGAAACACGACCGGCACGCTCAACTGGACACCGACATACTCCCAGGCGGGCGGCTACACGGTCACGTTCACCGCCGCCAACGCGCTCTCGGGCTCCGCGAGCACGACGATCACGGTGGGCGACGTGGACCGCGCCCCGGTCGTGACCGCCCAAGCTTCAACCTCGGTTAACGAGGAGACGCTGCTCAACTTCGAGGTGACCGCCAACGACCCCGATGGCCAGGCGATCAGCTCGCTGGTCGCCACTGACCTGCCGTCCGGAGCGACGTTCACGCCTGGCCCCGAGAACCTTACCGGCACCCTGAGCTGGACCCCCACGCCGGCCCAGGTGGGAAGCCACACCGTCACGTTCACCGCCGCGAACGCCCTCTCGGGCTCGGCGAGCACGACGATCACGGTGATCGCGGTGAACGGCGTGGAACCGACTCCGGGGATCCCGGCGCGACCGGTGGTCTCGCCGAGCCCGATGAGGTCACGATCCACCTTGAGCTTCAACCTGCCGTTCGGGGGGTTCCTCGAGGTGAGCCTCCACGACATCTCCGGACGCTGCGTGCGGCATGTGTCGAGCCAGTCGGACGCGCCGGCCGGGGTGCATCGGTTGCCGCTCGACGGGCGTGGGGACGAAGGGGACATGCTCGCGTCGGGCATGTACTTCTTCCACATTCGCACGCGGCAGGGATCGAAGACCGGTCGAATGGTCATCGCGAGGTGACGGACTAGGGAGTTCCCGGGCTGCGAGGGGTCGCCCCGGCGGCGGGCGCCGTCCTGAGTTAGATTGCCGGGATGGCCCTCGCCTCAGGCACCCGCCTTGGCCCCTACGAGATCGTCGCGCTCCTGGGCGCGGGCGGCATGGGCGAGGTGTACCGCGCTCGCGACACGCGGCTCGGACGCGAGGTGGCGCTCAAGGTGTTGCCTCAGGCGTTCGCGGGGGATGCGAACCGGCTGGCTCGATTCGAGGCAGAGGCCCGCACCGTCGCAGCGCTCACCCACCCCAACATCGTCGTGCTCCACTCCATCGAGGAGGCCGCCGGTGTTCGCTTCCTCACCATGGAGCTGGTCGAAGGCACCACGCTCGACGCACTGCTCACTCCCGACGGGATGCCGGTCGCGGGAGTCCTCGAACTGGCGATCCCGCTGGCCGACGCGCTGGCGGCGGCGCACGAGCGAGGGGTGGTGCACCGGGACCTGAAGCCGCGCAACGTCATGGTGACCCGCGAGAGCCGGGTGAAGGTGTTGGACTTCGGTCTGGCGAAGCTGACCCGCACCGGGGATTCCGACCCGTCGGACAGCACCGCCCAAACCATGGCGTCCCCGCTCACGACCGAGGGACAGGTGATGGGGACCGTGCCTTACATGGCGCCTGAGCAGATCCGTGGCGGACGAGTGGATGCGCTGAGCGATCTCTTCGCGTTCGGGATCATCGTGTACGAGCTCGCTGCGGGCCGCCGGCCGTTCGCCGGAGTGACGTCGGCGGACGTGGGCTCGGCGATCCTGCGCGACACGCCGGTACCGCTCACGAGTGTACGCCCCGATCACCCGGCCGAACTGGACCGGATCGTCTCAAGGTGCCTGGCGAAGGATGCGGGCGCACGATTCCAGAGCGCCTCGGAGCTGGCCAGGGAACTGCGGGTGCTCCAACGGCAGCTCGAACACCCGCTTCCAGAGTCCGGGGGAGACATCATCCGTTCGCTGGCCGTGCTGCCGCTCGAGAACGTCTCCCGCGACCCCGCGCAGGAGTACTTCGCCGACGGTATGACGGAAGCGCTCATCTCGGACCTCGCCCGGCTCAAGGCCCTACGCGTGATCTCGCGCACCAGTGCGATGAGGTACAAGGGTGTTCAGAAGTCCTTGCCGGAGATCGCGCGCGAGCTCGACGTGGACGCCATCCTCGAAGGCTCGGCACTTCTCCTGGGTAAGCGGGTGCGTATCAACGTCCAACTCATCTCGGCGCGGCGTGACGAGACGCTGTGGAGCAACCGCTACGATCGCGACCTCGTGGACGTGCTCGATCTCCAGAGCAACGTGGCCGAAGCGGTGGCGAAGGAGATCGCGTTGCGCCTGACGCCCCGCGAGGCAAGCCGTCTCGCCAAACGCCAGGAAGTGAACGCCGACGCGCACCTCGAGTACCTGAAGGGCAAGCACGCGGAGGAGGCCACTTCGCCCCAGGCGATCGAGATGAGCCTGCGGCACTTCCAGAGGGCGCTCGAGTTCGATCCCGGCTTCGCGCCCGCTTGGGCCGGCGTCGCCGCTTGCCACAACACGCGCGCCGGCCGCGGCATGGCGCCGGCGGCCGAGGCTACCGCCCAGGCGCGGGCGGCGGCGATGAAGGCGTTGGAGCTGGACGACTCGCTGGCGGAGGCTCATGCCGTGCTTGGCGGTATCCAGGCCAGGGATCTCGAGCTCCCGGCCGCGCTGCGTTCGTTGAAAAAGGCGATCGACCTGAATCCCGGAGTCGCGTCGGCGTGGTACATCCTGGGGCGCGTGTACTACTGCACCGAGCGACACGCCGAGGCCCAGGAGGCGATGCTCAAGGCGCTGAGTCTCGATCCCTTGTCCATGATCATCCACACGGCGGTGGGCGATGCGTTTTACTACGCGCGCGAGTACGAGCGCTCGGTGGGCTATTACCGCAGGGCGATCGAGCTCGATCCACGATTCGACGGCGCGCACACCGATCTCGCGCGCTCGTTGGAGGCGCTGGGCCGATTCGACGAGGCGCGCGCGGAATACCAGGATGGGCGTCGGCTCGCCGGCACCGTGGCCGGGCCCTCGTTCGGGCTGGCGCATCTCGAGGCCAGCATGGGCAACGAGGCCACGGCCCGGCGCATGCTCGAGGAACTCGTGGCGGCCCGGTCGCAGCGCGTGGTGTCCGCCTGGGGCATCGCCGCGCTTCACGCGAGCCTTGGCGACACGGACGAAGCATTTCGCTGGCTCGAGGCCGCGATCGCCGAGCAAGCGACCGGACTAATCTTCCTTCGCGTCCATCCGCGGCTGGATCCCATCCGGAGCGATCCACGTTACTTGGCGCTGATCGGTCGACTCGGGCTCGACCGGGCGTAAGGGAGCTGATGATGCTGAGGCTGGATCCTCCTTCGCTCGACGACATCCGCGCGGCGAGAGACCGGATCGCCGGGATCGCGATCCGTACGCCGCTCGTGCGGCTGGCCGACCGCGCTGGCGAGCCCGAGATCTGGCTCAAGCTCGAGACGCTGCAACCCATCGGCTCGTTCAAGATCCGCGGGGCCGCCAACGCCCTCGGACAGATCTCACGCGAAGCGCTGGCTCGCGGTGTCTTCACCGCCAGCGCAGGCAACATGGCTCAGGGGGTCGCGTGGTGCGCACGCGAAGCCGGCGTGCCCTGCGCCGTGGTGGTGCCCGATTCCGCGCCGCGGGCCAAACTGGATGCCATCGAGCGGCTCGGCGCGCGCATCGTGTCCGAGCCCTACGAACGCTGGTGGCGAGTCCTGATGGAGCGGCGCTACGAAGACCTCGACGGCCACTTCGTGCATCCGGTGAGCGATGCCGGGGTGATCGCCGGAAACGCCACCATCGGCCTCGGGATTCTCGAGGACCTGCCCGGGGTCGCGAGCGTGTTCGTCCCTTACGGCGGTGGAGGGCTGTCGTGCGGCATCGCGGCGGCTCTGAGGGCCGCCAGTTCGATCGCGCCGACGTTCGCATGCGAGGTCGAGACCGCCGCCCCTTTGGCGGCGTCGCTCGCAGCGCAGACCGCGAGCGCCGTCGAACACCGAGCGAGCTTTGTGGACGGTATTGGCGGTCGCTCCGTGCTTCCAGAGATGTGGCCCCTGGCCTCGCGCCTGCTCGCGGGCACGTGCGTGGTGACGCTCGAGGAGATCTGCGAGGCGATCCGTGTGCTCGTCTCCCGCGCGCGGGTCGTCGCAGAGGGCGCCGGGGCCGCCGCGCTCGCCGCAGCACTCGCCGGCAGGGAGGCGAAGGGCCAGCGCGGCGCGAATGTGGCACTCCCGGCCGGACCGATGGTGTGCGTGGTCTCGGGTGGGAACATCGATCCCGCCAAGCTCGCGGCGGTGCTCGAGGGACGCGTGCCTTAGGCGCTACCCGGGAGTGAGACGACTCCGTGCGTCAAAGGACGTCTCAGGGAATCACCGCGCCGTCGAGTCCCACCACGATCTCCGCGAGCGTCATCTGCTGCTCGCTCACCAGCACCGTGCCGTCCTCGGCGACGTTGATGTCCTTGGTGAGGCCCGGGATGGCCCTCGCAAAGCCGAGGCGGCCTCCGGACGCTGATCCGAAGGCCGCCGTGACCTGGGTCACTCGCGCTCGCAGGCGCGATCTCGGAAGTGCGTCGTTACTTGCTGGTCCCGAAGAAGTACAGATGAAACCCGACCTGGGTGAACTGCCGGCCGATCGTGCCGAACGAAGTCTGGCTGTCCGGACCGGGGCCGGTGGGGCTCGTGTTGGCTTGCTGGTCGGTCACGAACTGGATTCCGTGAGACGCGGACACGCTGACGTTGTCCCGAAGGAAGATCTCCCCTTCGATCTCCGCGCGAATGCTCATGCTCGTGGTGTTGTCGGTGTCGAACGTGAATCCCGGGCCCGGATCGGAGTCGAAGCCTTCCTGCTGGCTCGTGTACAGGATGCCCGGGCGGAACATGACGTGCGCCCCTTCCCAGCTGTGCATCACGAGCGGGACTCCGATGTCGAGCGCGTAATTGCTGACCTTCTCGTCCGGGAAGCCTGACGGCTCGGATCCGAACCCGATGCCCAGGTCGAGGCCGACCTTCTGTTCGGCCAACCACCAACGGAACCCGAGGGGCGCCGCGATGTCGTGGAACCCGAGTCCGCCGCTGGCATGACGGGCCTCAGCCTGAGCAGATGAAACTGCCGCGAACAGTGACAACGAACAAACGACTGCGAGTATCAGGCGTCTCATGGACATCCTCCTTGATTCGGACGGCGGGCCGGAGGTTCCGGACCCTTGTTCCAACGTGGCAGGCCCGGGCCGTCCTGAACGGTGAGCGGAGCCACGAGGTGCTTCATGACGTGGGGAAGAGCGTCGAACAGCGGGTTCGACATCAGCGAGCTGACCAGCGAAAGTTCGGAGCCGGCTGTCGCCGCTGGGAAATCGCCCCGAAGGGGCGACAGCTTGTCTGATCGGGCCGAGCAAAGGTGGCGGCTGCGGGAATCGCCAAGCGTGGGGCTGGGGTGCCGAGAAGGGGGGAGCCTTAGCACAGGAGCCCGGGCCCGAGAAGGAGATCCCGCATGCCGGTGCCGGTTAAAACGTCGCAACAGCCATCCCCATAGCGACTTAAGCCACAATTACGGCCCGACGGATTCCGGGGACTGGGGGGGCCCATAAAGCACGCGACGCTCCCCAGCGCGCCCGCGGCCCGGTCAGCGTCCGACGCTGAACGTGACCTCGAGGCCGGACCGATTGCCCGCGCGGTCGGTCGCGACGATGCGCGCCTGGTGCATGCCGCGCGCAGGTGGGGCCGCGGGGCGCCAACGCAGCCGCCCGGCCTCGGGGTCCCACTCGGTGGGCACTCGACGCCCGTCCACTTCGAACCACGAGGCACGCGCGGCCACGCCGCTGCCCTCCTCGTCCACGACCGCCTCCAGG